>NZ_JAFEHE010000004.1:0-207500 GCF_016887925.1 Pseudomonas sp. MIL9
AATGCGGCAGAGCGTGCGATCAGGCCCTTCGTTGTCGGGCGCAAGAACTGGCTGTTCAGCGACACGCCCAAAGGCGCGACAGCCAGCGCTCAACTTTACAGTTTGGTCGAGACGGCTAAAGCCAACGGCCAAGAGCCCTATGCGTGGCTGCGCCATGCACTTGAGCGCCTGCCACAAGCCTCGAGGGTAGAAGACTTTGAGGCCTTGCTGCCTTGGAACTGCTCGCTCGCATCGCCTTGCTAAGCGCGCCGCCTATTTTTGAATAGGTGGGGTTCATGGAGCGCTTACGCTGCACTCAACCAGGCACGTAACGGGTGAACGTCTGTTTTTTTGTGAAATCAACTTCCCACGTCATCTAACGAATCACGCTGGCTTCTTTCACGCAATTCACCACTCAGACGCAAAGGTTTAAATTTACACATCAATTCTAATATTGACGACCTTCGCCCAATCGGAAGTACCACTTACTAAAGACTGATTAGCTGTAAGAGAAAACTCTCCCTTCGGAAAAGCTACTGTAGGAGAAATACTCCAATTACCGTCCAAGCCAACAATTGCAGTGCCAAAGACAGTATCCCCGACATTTTCCTGATAGAGCTTGACAGTCGCACCGGCATAACCCGATCCGTGAATCATCGGTTTGTCTGTGCTCACTATTGCGCCATCCTCAGGACTGGTAATCACGGGCACTCTTAAAGCTATCACGGTAATCCTTACGTTGTCAGACCAGTACTCCGCATTGGAGATAATTTGACTCACTACCAACTGAAAAGTCCCTACATATAAATCAACGACAGGTATGATTTGCCAATTACCGTTCGCGTCAACGACTGCAGTGCCGAAAAGCACGGTTCCTATGTTTGCCTGATACAGATTGATGGTAGCGCCAGGAATACCTCGGCCAGCGACCAGTGGCCTTCTACTTGTAACAGTCCCTACTGCTGGTGCTGTAATTTCCGGCTTAGTGGCTGCCACGGTAATCCTTACGTTGTCAGACCAGTACTCCGTATTGTTGATAGTTTGATTCACTACCAACTGAAAAGACCCTTCAAAAAAATCAATGACAGGTGTGGTTTGCCAATCACCGTTCGCGTCAACGACTGCAGTGCCGAAAATCCGGTCCCCAAAGTTTGCCTGATATAGATTGATTGTAGCGTCAGGAATACCTCGGCCAGCGACCAGTGGCCTTCTACTTGTAACAGCCCCTTCTGCTGGTTCTGTAATTACCGGTTTAGGGTCTGCCACGATAATTTTTACATTTTCAGACCAGTACTCCGTATCGGAGATAGTTTGATTCACTACCAATTCAAAAGGCCCGTCAGAAAAATCAATGACAGGTGTGGTTTGCCAATCACCGTTCGCGTCAACGACTGCAGTGCCGAAAAGCACGGTTCCTTTTTTTGCCTGATACAGTTTGATTGTAGCGCCAGAAACACCTCGGCCAGCGACCCTTGGCCTTTTACTTGTAAAAGCCCCTTCTGCTGGTTCTGTAATTACCGGCTTAGGGTCTGCCATTAACAAATTTTTCAAACTTGCCCACTGACCCCAGATCGAAGAAAGTAAATAGTGGACGTGAACGTCAAATCTTGTGCCGGGCTTAATTGCATCCTTTCCTACGTTATGAGTAAAATATTGCTCTGCGCTTATTTCACGAAAATATAACTCCTTATCACCCTCCATGATTTTCAACTGCCATCTAGAGGGATTAAACAAATCGATGCCAGCCTGGACCGTAAACCCTGGTAAAACAGTTCCAGGCCTGGGATGATAAATCTCGGGCTTTATCCAATTTGGTTTTTGCTCTTCAGCGTTTTTTATATCAGTTTCGTCTGCCATGATTCAGCCATCCTGTTCCAGTTTTGGGACTTCATACCGACAACCTGAACAGTTTTAATACTGAACCACCCAAATGAAAACCTGTTAAAAATGACAGTTCCGACAAATGGTATCGCCAATAATCGTGTTATTTGACTTCGTACACGGCAGCCCAACTGCAAAAGGTTCGATATCAGAGCGTCCATAAGGCGTGCTACAGAACAACAAAAAACCCCGCAGCTCTCGCAACGGGGTTTCGGGTGTTTCAACTCAGCGCTTAGTGATGTTCGCGCGTCGCGCGGAATTTCACGTCCGGCCAGCGCTCTTCCATCAGTGCCAGGTTGACCCTTGTAGGTGCGAGGTAGGTCAGGTGACCGCCGCCGTCCAGTGCCAGGTTTTCCACGGCCTTGTTGGAGAATTCCTCGAGCTTCTTCTTGTCACTGCACTCGACCCAACGCGCCGAGTAGACGGTGATCGGCTCGTAGGAACACTCGACCTTGTATTCCTCCTTCAAGCGACTGGCGACCACGTCGAACTGCAGCACACCGACGGCGCCGAGGATGATGTCGTTGCTGCGTTCCGGGAAGAACACCTGGGTCGCGCCTTCTTCGGCCAGTTGTTGCAGGCCCTGGCGCAGCTGCTTGGATTTCAGCGGGTCCTTGAGGCGTACGCGGCGGAACAGTTCCGGGGCGAAGTGCGGGATACCGGTGAAGCCCAGGGTTTCGCCTTCGCTGAAGGTGTCGCCGATCTGGATGGTGCCGTGGTTGTGCAAACCGATGATGTCGCCGGCGTAGGCTTCTTCCAGTTGCTCACGTTCGGAGGAGAAGAAGGTCAGCGCGTCGCCGATCCGCACGTCTTTGCCGGTACGCACGTGGCGCATCTTCATGCCTTTTTCGTACTTGCCGGAGCAGATACGCATGAAGGCGATGCGGTCACGGTGTTTCGGGTCCATGTTCGCCTGGATCTTGAAGATGAAGCCCGAGAACTTCTCTTCGATCGGCTCCACGGTGCGCTCGTTGGCCACACGTGCCAGCGGACGCGGCGCCCAGTCGACCACGGCGTCGAGTACATGGTCGACACCGAAGTTGCCCAGCGCCGTACCGAAGAACACCGGGGTCAGCTGACCGTCGAGGAATTCCTGCTGGTTGAACTCGTGGCAGGCGCCCTGCACCAACTCCAGCTGCTCGATAAAGCGCTCGTACTCGTCACCCAGGTGGGCGCGGGCTTCGTCGGAATCGAGTTTCTCGATGATCTTGGTTTCGGTGCGCTCGTGACCGTGACCGGCGGTGTAGACGATGATGTAGTCATCGGCGAGGTGATACACGCCTTTGAAATCTCGGTAGCAACCGATCGGCCAGGTGATGGGCGCAGCCTTGATCTTCAGGACCGCTTCGATTTCGTCGAGCAGTTCGATCGGGTCGCGGATGTCACGGTCGAGTTTGTTGATGAAGCTGACGATCGGCGTGTCACGCAGACGGCAGACGTCCATCAGGGCGATGGTGCGTGGCTCTACACCCTTACCGCCGTCGAGGACCATCAACGCCGAGTCCACCGCGGTCAGTGTGCGGTAGGTATCTTCGGAGAAGTCTTCGTGGCCCGGGGTGTCGAGCAGGTTGATCATGTGCTCGCGATACGGGAACTGCATGACCGACGTGGTAATCGAGATACCCCGCTGCTTTTCCATTTCCATCCAGTCGGAGGTGGCATGGCGGTCGGATTTTCGAGATTTCACCGTGCCGGCTACCGCAATCGCCTTGCCCATCAGCAAGAGCTTCTCGGTGATGGTGGTTTTACCGGCATCGGGGTGGGAAATAATGGCGAAAGTGCGGCGTTTCGCGACTTCGGCGGCCTGTTTGGTCATGGGAAATCGCCTGGCAGGTGATTCAAAAAAGGGCGGCGAGTATAGCGCAAACCGTCCATCACAGACCACCGCTCGGCCCGTCGACTGCGGTGATCAACAGATCCCCGCAGGACACTAAAGGTGGCCAGAAGCTCCCAATTATGGAACCTTTTAAAAGGTGGAGGCGTCCACTCCCCTGTTACGGCTTTCGTCAGGGGCTGAAAAATCAGCAAGTTAGCCTGACGAGGCTGCGCTTATGGCTCATCAGCCGTGCGCCTACCCCCTGTAGGAGCGAGCCTGCTCGCGATGGACGTCAACGATAACGCCGGGTACCTGAATGTACGCGCTGTCTGGACGTTTTTCGCGAGCAGGCTCGCTCCTGCAGTGGAACGCGCCCGGCATGAGCTGCTTCTCGCGAACGTTGATTTCCCGGCTGCCAGGAATGGCATGCCACACGGGACTGCGCTCGCCGACTGAAAAAAGGAGTCCGCCTGTGGCTATTCGCTATGGCAAAGGGCTGATAGGAGGCGCGCTGGTCATCGCCCTCCTGGCCCTGCTGATCCACTGGATCGGCATCGACACGATCGAACACTACCGCGACGATTTGTTGTTTTACCTGCAAGCTCATCTGATTCTCGTCCTCGCTTCCATGCTGGCCGCCCTTGTCGTGGGCATCCCCGCCGGCATCTTCCTCAGCCGCCCGACCATGGTTGGCCGCGCCGAACGCTTCATGCAGGTCTTCAACATCGGCAACACTGTCCCGCCCCTCGCCGTGCTGGCCATCGCCCTCGGCATCCTCGGCATAGGCAGCGGGCCGGCGATCTTCGCCCTGTTCCTTGCCTCGCTGCTACCGATCGTGCGCAACACCTATGAAGGCCTGAAAAACGTCCAGGGCTCACTCAAGGAAGCCGCCGTCGGCATCGGCATGACCCCGCGCCAGGTGCTGTGGAAAGTCGAATTGCCCAACGCCGTGCCGATCATCATCGGTGGCGTACGCGTGGCACTGGCCATCAATGTCGGCACGGCGCCGCTGGCATTCCTGATCGGCGCCAACAGTCTCGGCAGCCTGATTTTCCCCGGCATCGCCCTGAACAATCAGCCGCAACTGCTGCTGGGCGCGGCCTGCACCGCCCTGCTGGCCCTGCTGCTCGACGGTCTGGTGACACTGGCCAGCCGAACCTGGCTCGAACGCGGCTTGCGCCCGTCTTAAGCCTCGGCAAAGGAACTCTCATGAAGACATCAAGCTTTTTATTAGGCTGCATCCTGCTGTGCGCAGGATTTGCCCAAGCGGCGGATAAACCGCTGATCCGCATCGGCGCCCGCGTGTTCACCGAACAGACGCTGCTGGCGGAAATCACCTCCCAATACCTGCGCGCCAAGGGTTACGACGTGCAAGTCACCGGTGGCCTGGGCAGTAATCTGGCCCGCAACGCCCACGAAAGCGGTCAACTGGACATGCTCTGGGAATACACCGGCGTGTCGCTGGTGGCCTACAACCATGTGACCGAAAAACTCGACAGCGAACAGTCCTACGCCCGAGTGAAAGAACTCGACGAAAAAAAAGGCCTGGTCTGGCTAACACCGTCGAAATTCAGCAACACCTACGCCCTGGCACTGCCGAAGAACGTCGCCGATGAGTACCCGCAGATCAACACCATCAGCGATCTCAACAGGGTGCTGCGAGACGAGGCCAGGACCAACCACCTGGTGGCTTTGGACACCGAGTTCGCCAACCGTTCCGATGGCCTCGATGGCATGGTCAAGCTGTACGGCATGAACCTGACCCGTCAAAACATCCGCCAGATGGACGCGGGCCTGGTCTACACCGCGCTGCGCAACGGTCAGGTATTTGCCGGCCTGGTCTACACCACCGACGGTCGCTTGAACGCCTTCAAACTCAAGTTGCTCGAAGACGACAAGCACTACTTCCCCGACTACACCGCCGCCCCGGTGGTGCGTCAGGCCTATCTCGATGCGCACCCGCAACTGGCTGAGCAGCTCAAGCCTCTGGCCGAACTGTTCGACGACAACACCATGCGCCAGCTCAACGCGCGGGTTGATGTCGACCACGAAAGCCCCTCCGCCGTGGCCGCCGATTTCCTGCGCCAGCATCCACTGAACTGAACGAGGAAAAGCCATGGAATTCTTGAACGCCTTTTCCCATCTCGATTGGCCGCTGGTGCTGCACCTGACCTGGCAGCACATCACCCTGGTCGGCATCGCCGTCACCCTGGCGATACTGGTGGGTGTACCGCTGGGCATCCTGATGACCCGCTTCCCCACCCTTGCCGGGCCTTTGCAAGCCAGCGCCACGGTACTGCTGACCGTGCCATCGATTGCCCTGTTCGGCCTGTTGCTGCCCTTCTATTCCAAATTCGGCCAGGGCCTGGGCCCGATGCCGGCGATCACCGCGGTGTTTCTCTACTCCCTGCTGCCGATCATGCGTAACACCTACCTGGCCCTGACCGGCGTCGAACCGGGCATTCGCGAAGCCGCGCGCGGTATCGGCATGACCTTCGGCCAGCGCCTGCGCATGGTCGAACTGCCCATCGCCGTACCGGTGATCCTCGCCGGCGTACGCACCGCCGTGGTCATGAACATCGGTGTCATGACCATCGCCGCGACCATCGGCGCCGGCGGCCTCGGTGTACTCATCCTCGCTTCCATCAGCCGCAGTGACATGTCGATGCTGATTGTCGGTGCCGTACTGGTCAGCCTGCTGGCCATCTTCGCCGACCTGCTTCTGCAATGGCTGCAACGCTCGCTGACCCCAAAAGGATTACTCAAATGATCGAACTTCAAAACCTCAGCAAGACCTTCCAAAGCAACGGCAAAGATGTGAAAGCCGTGGATTCGGTGAGCCTGACCGTCAATGAAGGCGAAATCTGCGTGTTCCTCGGGCCATCGGGTTGCGGCAAGAGCACCACGTTGAAAATGATCAACCGCCTGATCAAACCGACCTCGGGCAAGATCCTGATCAACGGCGAAGACACGACGGCCCTCGACGAAGTGACCCTGCGCCGCAACATCGGCTATGTGATCCAGCAGATCGGTCTGTTCCCGAACATGACCATAGAGGAAAACATCACCGTGGTCCCGCGCCTGCTGGGTTGGGACAAACAGAAATGTCACGACCGCGCCCGTGAGCTGATGAGCATGATCAAGCTCGAGCCCAAGCAGTATCTGCATCGATACCCTCGGGAATTGTCCGGTGGCCAGCAGCAACGCATCGGTGTGATTCGCGCCCTGGCAGCCGATGCTCCGCTGCTGCTGATGGACGAACCGTTCGGCGCGGTCGATCCGATCAACCGGGAAATGATCCAGAACGAGTTCTTCGAGATGCAACGGGCGCTGAACAAGACGGTGATCATGGTCAGCCATGACATCGACGAAGCGATCAAGCTGGGCGACAAGATCGCGATTTTCCGGGCCGGCAAGCTGTTGCAGATCGACCATCCGGACACCCTGCTCGCCCATCCGGTGGATGACTTTGTCAGCAACTTCGTTGGCCAGGACAGTACCCTCAAGCGCTTGCTGCTGGTCAAGGCTGAAGATGCGGCCGATAACGCGCCGTCCGTCAGCCCGGATACCCCGGTGGCCGACGCGCTGGAATTGATGGACGAACATGACCGCCGCTATGTAGTCGTGACGGATGGTGAGAACAAGGCGCTGGGCTATGTGCGACGCCGCGACCTGCACCGCCAGGCCGGCACCTGCGGGCAATACTTGCGCGAGTTCAATGCCACGGCCGCCTACGACGAGCATTTGCGCATCCTGTTGTCGCGCATGTACGAGTTCAACCGTTCGTGGCTGCCGGTGATGGATGCGGAGCGGGTGTTCCTGGGTGAGGTGACACAGGAGTCGATCGCGGCTTATCTGAGTTCCGGGCGTTCGCGCGGGATGAAGACCAGTATCGTCTCGCCGGCTGAGGCAGTGGTTGCCTGATAATCGAGTAAAAAACACAAATCTCTGTGGGAGCTAGCCTGCTAGCGATTGGGGAATACCAGTCAACACTGTTTCGATGATGAAATTGTCATCGCCAGCAGGCTGGCTCCCACAGGTTCTGTGCGATTTTTGAGTGATTCACAGGCCGGAAAAAAATATCAACAGTAGAGCCTGCAAAAGCCATCCACAAACACTCACTTAAATAATCAAATTCCCTCTCAGTCCAGATTCTCGCAGTCAACTTCGCCGAAGTTGACGCCATCGTACTTTCCAGTGAACTTGTACACAAAAGCGTCGAACGCGCAGGTATTTTTAACACTTCATAAATCGTTCGGAACATCCGCCTGTCATCTGTGTCAGTTAAAAAGGACTGTGTCGTTACCGTGCGACAGACGAGTGCAAAATTGCGACATTTTTTGTTGATCTCAAGCCCCTCACGCCCTAAAGTTCGCGCCGAACGTCCATGCTGGAAACGATCCATCCGGCTCAAGTACTGACGACGAGACAGCAAGGCCAAGGGAAGCAACGCTCCCCATGGCCTTTTTGCTTTCGGCGACATGCCTTGGGAAGTAGGCGAACCAAAGTGGGGATACGGAGGACGTTCATTTGCACCCATTGATAATTTCAGTTTGCCAGTAGGAGTTCCCAGCATGTCGATCCAGGTCGAAGACTATTTCGCGCGCGAAACCTTTCAAAAAATGAAGGCGTTCGCCGACAAGCAAGAAACCCCGTTCGTGGTGATCGACACCGCAATGATCAGCAAGGCTTATGACGACCTGCGCGCCGGTTTCGAATTCGCCAAGGTCTATTACGCGGTCAAGGCCAACCCGGCCGTGGAAATCATCGACCTGCTCAAGGAAAAAGGCTCGAGCTTCGACATCGCCTCGATCTATGAGCTGGACAAAGTGCTGAGCCGTGGCGTCAGCGCCGACCAGATCAGCTACGGCAACACCATCAAGAAATCCAAGGACATCCGCTACTTCTATGAGAAGGGCGTGCGTCTCTACGCCACCGACTCCGAAGCCGACCTGCGCAACATCGCCAAGGCTGCGCCGGGTTCGAAAGTCTATGTGCGCATCCTGACCGAAGGCTCGACCACCGCCGACTGGCCGTTGTCGCGCAAATTCGGCTGCCAGACCGACATGGCCATGGACCTGTTGATTCTCGCCCGCGACCTCGGCCTGGTGCCTTATGGCATTTCCTTCCACGTCGGCTCGCAACAGCGCGATATCAGCGTCTGGGACGCGGCAATCGCCAAGGTCAAAGTGATCTTCGAGCGCCTGAAGGAAGAAGACGGCATTGAACTGAAGCTGATCAACATGGGCGGCGGCTTCCCGGCCAACTACATCACCCGCACCAACAGCCTGGAAACCTACGCTGAAGAAATCATCCGCTTCCTCAAGGAAGACTTCGGTGACGACCTGCCGGAAATCATCCTGGAACCCGGCCGTTCGCTGATCGCCAACGCCGGCATCCTGGTCAGCGAAGTGGTATTGGTTGCCCGTAAATCCCGTACCGCCGTAGAGCGTTGGGTGTACACGGATGTGGGCAAGTTCTCCGGCCTGATCGAAACCATGGACGAAGCCATCAAGTTCCCGATCTGGACCGAAAAGAAAGGCGAGATGGAAGAAGTTGTCATCGCTGGCCCGACCTGCGACAGCGCCGACATCATGTACGAAAACTACAAGTACGGCCTGCCGCTGAACCTGGCCATCGGTGATCGCCTGTACTGGCTGTCGACCGGTGCCTACACCACCAGCTACAGCGCCGTTGAGTTCAATGGCTTCCCGCCGCTGAAATCGTATTACGTATAAGAGCAGCTGCAAGTTTCAAGCAACAAGCTTCAAGCAAAAAGCCCATGACGTGTCATGGGCTTTTTGATTTCCATGCAAAACCCTGTGTGCGAGCTTGCTCGCGATGGCGATAGGTCGGTCAACATTGATGTTGAATGCCATGACGTCATCGCGAGCAGGCTCGCTCCCACAAAGGCTCAAGATACTGGCGTTAATTCAACGACACGATGATGGAATTCGTGCGCCAGTGTCTGAATCCTCGGATCGGTCGCGCCCATCAGCGCCTCACTCGCCACCCGCAAGAAATTCAGATTCCCCCCGGCCAGCGCTTTGCGCAGCCAGACCAATGCGTCGTCGATATTTCCCTCTTCGGTCAACACCGCCGCAAAGCTGAACTGCCCACGAAAATCCCCGCCCTCGGCCGAACGCCGATACCAGTCACGGGCCGCTGCCGGATCCGCCGGGCATAGCCGCCCTTCCTCCAGATACCGACCCAGCAAGTTCATCGATTTCGCATGACCCAACTCGGCTGCGTGACGATAGAGACTCAGCGCTTGCAACTGATCCTCGATCACTCCACGCCCGGTCGCCAGCAGATTGGCGTAGTTGTACATCGCCCAATCCAGCCCGGCTTCTGCTGCAATTCGATAGTGCCGCGCGGCAGCCACAGCGTCGGCAGCACAACCCCAGCCATGTTCATGGCAGCGACCGAGCATATTGCGCGCCATCGAATGCCCGCGTCGGGCGGCGATGTCGAACCAGCGCACCGCGAGCGCCTGGTCCTGCGCAATGCCTTGCCCGTCCAGCAGTATCTGCCCGAGCAACGCCTGAGCATCGAGGATGCCTTCGCCGGCAGCCATCAGAATCGCCTGGGCCGCACGCGCCGGGCTTTCGTCGAGCATGGCTTTTAGCCGATCACCGTCGAGGACTTCTTCGCGGCGCAATCGAAATTCCGCCACTTACACCTCCACCCAGCGGCGCAACAGGTTGTGATAGGTGCCGGTCAGGCGGATCAGCGAAGGGTGGTCGGGAAGGTCCTGGGTCAGTTGGCGAATCGCGCCATCCATTTCAAACAGCAAGGCACGCTGGCTGTCTTCGCGCACCAGGCTTTGGGTCCAGAAAAAAGAAGCGTAGCGGGCTCCGCGAGTGACCGCATTGACCTTGTGCAGGCTGGTGCCGGGGTACAGCACCATGTCACCGGCCGGTAACTTCACGCGCTGGGTGCCGTAGGTGTCCTGGATTTCCAGTTCGCCGCCGTCGTAATCCGCAGGCTCGCTGAAAAACACCGTTGCCGACAGATCGGTTCGCACCCGCTCAATGCTGCCCTTGGGTTGACGCACGGCGTTGTCGATATGGAAGTCGAAACTGCCACCGGCTGTGTAACAGTTCAGCAATGGAGGAAAGACTTTGTGCGGTAACGCGGCAGACATGAACTGCGGATTTTTCCACAGCCGCTCCAGCATCGCCGCGCCGATCTCCTTGGCCAACGGATGGCCTTCCGGCAATTGCAGATTGTGCTTGGCCTTGGCTGACTGGTAACCGGCGGTGATTTTGCCGTCCGCCCAATCGGCCTGCTCCAGAGCCTCGCGAATGCGCTGCACTTCTTCTTTTTCGAACAAGCCGGGGATGTGCAGCAACATGGGCAAGGCACCAGAAAGCAAAGGGGCGCCAATGGTATTGATTCTTATTGCCTGTGTAAAACCCGCCAGACGAATGAAACGGTAAAAACCGTAAGGGTAAATTGTAAAGAATGTAAATTCAGTGCGAATAGTAATGTTTCGCAATTGATACGAATACGTATTTACCCTATATTCCGCCGCCTCAAATCCTTGGGGAGGGGAATAAAAATGTCACGCCAGCAACCACAGCAACCTGTCAGTTCACCGCGTTTACTCGCTTCTGCAATTGGCATGGCGATCACCGCCGGCTCCGCGGGCCACATGGTATTCGCGGCTGAAAAGACCGACGAGAAAGCACCGGGCAACACCATCTCCCTCGGTGCAACCTCTATCACTGGCGAAGCGCAGGACCAGACCTCCTACAACGTCGAAAAAGCCTCCTCGCCCAAGTACACCGCGCCGCTGGTGGACACACCGCGCTCGATCACAGTGATCCCGCAGCAAGTGCTCAAGGACACCGGCGCCATGAACATGCAGGACGCGCTGCGTACCGTTCCCGGCATCACCTTCGGTGCCGGTGAAGGCGGCAACCCACAGGGCGACCGTCCATTCATTCGTGGTTTCGATGCCCAGGGCGATACTTACCTGGACGGCGTGCGCGATACCGGTTCGCAGAGCCGGGAGATCTTCGCCGTTGAATCGATCGAAGTCAGCAAAGGACCGAACTCGGCCATCGGCGGCCGTGGTGCAGCGGGCGGCAGCATCAACCTGGTGAGCAAAAAAGCGCACCTGGGCGACTCGTTCGACGGTGGCTTTACCTGGGGCTCTGACCAGACCCAGCGTTACACCATGGACGGCAACTATCAGTTCTCCGACACCGCCGCTGGCCGTCTGAACCTGATGAGCCATGAAAGCAACGTCGCCGGCCGCGATAGCGTCGATTACGATCGCTGGGGCGTCGCTCCATCGCTGGCCTTTGGCCTGGGCACCGATACCCGGGTCAATCTCGACTACTACCATCTGGAAAGTAACGACACGCCGGACTCGGGTATCCCCTACTCCATTCCGACTGCCGGCTCCGCTGCCCGCACCAAGTCCAACCCGGACAAACCAAACGACGGCGGCGACAGCAGCAATTTCTACGGCCTGGACAACCGCGATTTCCGCAAGGGTCGCACCGACACCGCGACCATCGCCATCGAGCACGACCTGAACGACTCGCTGACCGTCAAGAACACCCTGCGCCACGGCACCAGCATGCAGGACTACATCCTGACCCAGCCGGACGACAGCAAGGGCAACGTCAACAACGGCAGCGTCTGGCGTCGTGCCAACACCCGTGTGAGCAACACCGAGACGACCACGAACCAGACCGATCTGTTCGGCGATTTCCATCTCGCCGGGTTCAAGAACAGTTTCGCCACCGGTATCGAATTCACCCACGAGGAGAACCGGAAATCCTCGTACAACGTCAACACCGATACCACCCCGGCAACAGCCGCCGCGACCACCAACTGCAGTCCTGCGTTGATTGGTCCTCGCAGCGGATACAACTGTACTTCGCTGGCAAACCCGAACCCGAGCGATCCGTGGAGCGGTGCCATCTCGCGTAACTACGCCGGCACCGACACCAAGGCCGACACCTATGCGTTGTACGCGTTCGATACGCTCGAGCTGTCCGAGCAATGGCTGGTGAACATGGGCCTGCGTTACGACCATTTCGACACGAGCTACAAAACCTACACCAACGCCGGCACCACCACCTCCAAGGGCGACGACGTCAGTGAGTTCGTGACCGGTCAATTCGGTGTGGTCTACAAGCCGGCGGAGAACGGCAGCATCTATGCGTCGTACGCGACGTCCGCCACCCCACCGGGCACGACCCTCGGCGACGGCCAGGAAGGCAACCCGCTGGGCGGCACGCCTGATCGCAACGGCAACCTGCTGAGCAGCGACATGGAGCCGGAAACCACCAAGAACTACGAAATCGGCACCAAGTGGGATCTGATGAACGATCGTCTGTCGCTGACCGCCGATATCTTCCGCACCGAGAAGGAAAACGCCCGGGTACAGACCAACACCACGTCCTATGAAAACGTCGGCAAGACCCGCGTTCAAGGTGTTGAACTGTCGGCTACCGGCAAAATCACCGACAAATGGCAGGTCTTCGCCGGTTACGCCTACATGGACAGCGAACAGATCGATGGCGGTCCGCTGGGCAAGGCCAACGATGGCAACGAACTGCCTAACACGCCGAAAAACAGCGCCAGCCTCTGGACGACCTATCAGGTCACGCCGAAGCTGACCATCGGCGGCGGCGCGTTCTACGTCGATGACGTGTTCGGCAGCGTGGCCAACACCACCATGGTCGATTCCTACGTTCGTTACGATGCAATGGCCGCCTACAAGCTGACCAAAAACATCGACCTGCAACTGAACGTGCAGAACCTGACCGACGAAACCTACTACGACAAGGCCTTCTCGACTCACTTCGCCAACCAGGCGGCGGGCCGTACTGCCTTGCTGAGCACCAACTTCCACTTCTGATGGAAAAGTGAACACGCAACCTCTGTAGGAGCGAGCTCGCTCGTGACGGACGTGAGAACGACGCGGGGTGTCAGGATTTACGCGTTATCGTTGACGACCATCGCGAGCAGGCTCGCTCCTACAGAAGGGAGAAGGTCGAAACAGGGCCTGGCCCCGTTCATCCAGATGAACGGGGCTTTTGCGTGTAAAAAGAATGCTTCTCGACAACCCACGGCATAATGCGCGCCGTGATGACTTTTGAACGAACAAGGCGAGCGACGTGTTGAAGAAAACCCTGTTCCAGTTGCACTGGTTTTTTGGCATCAGCGCCGGACTCGTCCTGGCCCTGATGGGCATCACCGGGGCGACGGTATCGTTTCAGGATGAAATCCTGTATGCGCTGAACCCCTCTGTGTTGCAGGTCCAGAAGCAGGTGGCCGGGGTGCTGCCGCCCGCCGAACTGGTGGAGAAAATCGAAACGGCCACGGGCAACAAGGTGGCGGGGCTTTCGGTCGACATCGACAGCGGCATTGCCGCAAAAGTGTTCTTCACCCCGCCACCGGGCGAACGGCGCGGACCGATGCGTTACTTCGATCCTTACACCGCCGAGCTGCTGGGCGACGCCACTGGCCAGGACTTCTTCGGCCTGATGCTGCAATTGCACCGCTTCCTCGCCATGGGCGATACCGGTCGGCAAATCACCGGGGCCTGTACGTTGATCCTGGTGTTCTTCTGCCTCTCCGGCCTGTACTTGCGCTGGCCCCGCCAGTGGAAAAGCTGGCGTGCCTGGCTGACCCTCGACTGGAAGAAAAAAGGTCGCAGCTTCAACTGGGACCTGCACTCGGTCGCCGGCACCTGGTGCCTGGTGTTTTACCTCCTGGCCGCCTTGACCGGGTTGTCCTGGTCCTACGAGTGGTACAACAAGGGCCTGACCCGTTTGCTCTCCGATTCACCGCAGAACGAGCGCGTTCGCGGTGGTCGGGGCCCGGCCCCCAGCGGCCCGGCACCCACAGTCGATTACTCGGCCATGTGGCTGAGCATCTATAGCGCCGCCGGTCCCGACCTGAGCTTCTACAACACGCGCATGCCGCCCGTGGCCGGTCAACCGGCGACCGTGTTCTACCTGTTGAAAAACTCACCCCATGACCGCGCGCTGAACCAGATCACCCTCGATCCGGTCACCGGCGAGATCAAACGGCACGAGCGCTACAGCGACAAGAGCTTCAAGGCGCAATTGCTGACCAGCCTCTATGCGCTGCACGTCGGCAGCTACTTCGGCATCGTCGGGCGGATCATCCTGACGATCACCGCGCTGAGCATGCCGCTGTTTTTCGTCACGGGCTGGCTGTTGTACCTCGATCGTCGCCGCAAAAAACGCCAGGTCAAGGACGCCCGCAAGGACCTCGCCCAACCCGCCAGCGACGCGCCGGCGTGGCTGATCAGCTTTGCCAGCCAGAGTGGCTTTGCCGAGCAACTGGCCTGGCAGACGGCCGGCCAATTACAAGCGGCCGGCCTGCCAGTGAAAGTGCAGCCGCTGGCGACTGTCAGCGAGGAGGACCTGCAGAGTTCGAACAACGCGCTGTTCGTGGTCAGCACCTTCGGCGACGGCCAGGCACCGGACAGCGCCCGTGGTTTTGAACGCAAGGTGCTGGGGCGGGCGTCGAGCCTGGAGAGCTTGAACTACGCGGTGCTCGGTCTCGGCGACCGGCAGTATCAGCACTTCTGCGGCTTCGCCCGGCGCTTGCACACCTGGCTGGGCGAACACGGCGGCAAGACTTTGTTCGCCCCGGTAGAAGTCGACAGCGGCGACCCTTACGCCTTGCGTCACTGGCAGCAACAACTGGGGCTGTTGACCGGACAAGCACCGGTCGACACCTGGAAAGCGCCGAGCTATGACAACTGGCCGCTGGTTCGTCGCGAGTTGCTCAACCCGGACAGCAGCGGCTCGCCCGTGTACTTGCTGGGCCTCAAGCCGCCCACCACCAGCAGTTGGCTGGCAGGTGACCTGGTGGAAGTGTTGCCGCGCAATGGCTCCTGGGCGATCGAGCATTTCCTCGACGGCCTGGGGATTGACGGTCGCGCCACGATTGAATTCGATGGCCGGTCGCAGCCGCTGGAGCAAGCCCTCGCCAGCCGCCAACTGCCGGCGAATCGGGCGCATCTGGTCGGTTTGCATGCCCAGGCGCTGGTGGATGCGCTGGTGCCTTTGGCCCTGCGCGAATATTCCATTGCCTCGATTGCCGCCGATGGCGTACTGGAGCTGATCGTTCGCCAGGAACTGCACCCCGATGGCAGCCTCGGCGTCGGCTCCGGCTGGCTGACCGAACACGCGCCGGTGGGCAGCACCATCAGCCTGCGTGTGCGACGCAACAGTGGTTTCCATCTGCCGTCAGACCCCGTGCCCATGATCCTGCTGGGCAACGGCACCGGGCTGGCCGCGCTGCGCAGCCTGCTCAAGGCGCGGATTGCCGACGGCCAACAACGTCACTGGCTGCTGTTCGGCGAGCGCAATCGGGAACACGACTATCTGTGTCGCGACGAGTTGGAAGAGTGGTTGATTTCGGGTGATCTGCAGCGCCTGGACCTGGCGTTCTCGCGGGACCAGGCAGAGAAAATCTATGTACAGGATCGCCTGCGCGAATCAGCCGCCGAGCTGAAGAAGTGGCTGGCGGACGGTGCGGTGATTTATATCTGCGGCAGCTTGCAGGGCATGGCTTCGGGAGTCGATCAAGTGCTCAACGATGTGCTCGGCGCTGCCGAAGTGGAACGCCTGATCGAACAGGGCCGCTACCGCCGCGACGTTTACTGACGCGGCACAAATCCCCTGTAGGAGCGAGCCTGCTCGCGATGGTGGTCAACGATAACGCGGGGAAATCTGATAGCCCGCGGTGTCTTTGAGTTCATCGCGAGCGGGCTCGCTCCTACAGGGGTTGGTGTCACTTGGTTAAACCGGCTGCAACTTCTGCTCGAACACAGACACTCCATCAAGATCGCGCAACACCACACTCAGCTCCCCTGTCTGCCCATCGATGTTCACCTCGCCAAAAAACTGAAACCCGGCAAAGGGCGAGGTGTTCTGTGCAGGGGGTGCCTTCTCGAACACCACTTCGGGACCGAAGGTCTTATCCAGTGGATTAGGCCCGAAACTCCCGGCATTCAATGGCCCGGCCACAAACTCCCAGAACGGCTCGAAGTCCTGGAATGCGGCTCGGTCGGGATGGTAATGATGCGCGGCGCAGTAATGCACATCGGCAGTCAGCCAGACGAAGTTGCGCACCTGCTGCGCCCGCAGGAATCCGAGTAACTCGGCAATTTCAAGCTCGCGCCCCTGAGCGGGCCCGGGATCTCCATTGGCTACCGCTTCCCAACGTGTCACACCGGGGCTGACCTCGCCGTCCGGTACACCGAGGCCAATCGGCATGTCGGCGGCGATGACTTTCCATTGCGCACTGGAAGCTTTCATCGATGCCTTCAGCCAATCCAGCTGCTCGCGGCCGAGGAACGGTTTGGCACTGCCCAGATTGTCGTCATTGGCACTGCGGTAACTGCGCATGTCGAGCACGAACACATCGAGCAATGGCCCGTAGCTGAGCTTGCGATAAATCCGTCCACCGTTGTCGGCACTCTGCAGGCGCATCGGTGCATATTCGAGCCAGGCCTGACGTGCGCGTCCGACCAGGCTGTGGATATCTTTACTGGCATAGCGTTGATCCAATTGCTTGCCCGGCGACCAGTTGTTCACCACTTCGTGGTCGTCCCACTGCCAGATCTGCGGCACCTCGGCGTTGAAGCGGCGGATGTTTTCGTCCATCAGGTTGTAGCGGTAATTGCCACGGAATTCGTCGAGGGTTTCGGCGACCTTGCTCTTGGCTTCACTGGTGATGTTGCGCCACACGCGACCGCTTTCGGTGGTGAGCTGCGCGGGCACCGGACTATCGGCGTAGATGGT
Source organism: Pseudomonas sp. MIL9 (assembly GCF_016887925.1). NCBI lineage: Bacteria > Pseudomonadati > Pseudomonadota > Gammaproteobacteria > Pseudomonadales > Pseudomonadaceae > Pseudomonas > Pseudomonas sp. MIL9. Next base: position 17,488 of record NZ_JAFEHE010000004.1, read on the forward strand.
GTCACCGCTGTGAATAAAGAAGTCCGGCAGGCGCAGACGCATGGCTTCGTAAATGCGCATGCCGCCGATGTCCGGGTTGATACCAAAGCCCTGGCCGACGGTATCACCGCTCCAGACGAAGCGAATGTCGCGGCGGGTCTGGGGCTCGCTGCGCAGATGACCGAACCACGGCTCGCTGGCGACACCGCTCTGGGCATCCTCAAACTGTACGCGGTAGAAAATCGCCTGCCCGGCGGGCAGCCCGGCGAGTTCGACCCTGGCGGTAAAGTCGGTGCGGGCGTCGACCAGCGCGGAGACGAATCGTCGCGGGTTGGCGAACAGGCTACGGGTGTCCCATTCCACCACCATCCGCGCCGGGCGGTCGCAGCGGCTCCAGATGATCGCCCGGTCGCCCAGCAAGTCGCCCGATTGCACGCCATCGGTGAGTTGTGGACGATCCTTGACCGACGCGATCACGGCCGGCGCCAGGCCAGGCATCAACAAACCGGCGCCGACCACTTGCATGACACGGCGGCGACCGGGATTGAAATCGCTCATGGTGTTCTCCCTGGAAAAAGGAAAACTTAAGCACGCCTGCATGACTCGGGCATGACACAAAACCCACCAAAGCCACAGTCACCTGTAGGAGCGAGCCTGCTCGCGATGAACTCAAGGCACCGCGGGCTATCAGATTCCCCGCGTTATCGTTGACCACCATCGCGAGCAGGATCGCTCCTACAGGGGGGGATCAGGCGCTGACGGGCTCGATCGCCATCTCCGTCACCTCAGGCCGCTTGACCACCGCATACACCACCGCCGTCAACAAACTCCCCGCCACGATCGCCAGCAAATACAGCAATGCATGGTTGATCGCATTCGGAATGGCCAGCACGAACAATCCACCGTGGGGCGCCATCAGCTTGCAGCCGAAATACATCGACAGCGCACCGGTCAGCGCACCGCCGGCGATGCTCGCCGGAATCACCCGCAACGGGTCCTTGGCAGCGAAAGGAATCGCCCCTTCGGAGATGAAGCACAACCCCAGCACCAGCGCCGCCTTACCCGCTTCGCGCTCGGTCTGGGCAAACTTGCGCCGGGCAATGAACGTGGCGATGCCGAGGCCAATCGGCGGCACCATGCCGGCCGCCATGGTCGCGGCCATCGGTGCATAACTCTGCGAGGCCAGCAGCCCGACCGAGAACGCATAAGCGGCCTTGTTGATCGGCCCGCCGAGATCGACGCACATCATCCCGCCCAGCAGCACGCCAAGCAGGATCGCATTGGTGGTGCCCATGCTGTCGAGGAAATGCGTGAGCCCTTCAAGCATCCCGGCCACGGGTTTGCCGACCACGTAGATCATCACCAGGCCCGTGAACAGACTGGCCAGCAACGGGATGATCAGGATCGGCTTGAGCGCCTCAAGGCTTTGCGGCAAACGCGCATAACGATTGATCGCCTGGGCGGCGTAGCCGGCGAGGAAACCGGCAATGATCCCGCCGATAAAACCGGCGCCGAGGGAGCTCGCCAGCAGCCCGCCGATCATCCCTGGCGCCAGACCCGGACGGTCGGCGATGGAGTAAGCGATATAGCCCGCCAGCAACGGCACCATCAGCTTGAACGCGGTCTCGCCGCCGATCTGCATCAATGCCGCCGCCAACGTGCCGGGTTCCTTGAACGCGGTGATGCCGAACACGAACGACAAGGCAATCATCAGACCGCCCGCCACCACCATCGGCAACATGAACGACACGCCGGTCAGCAGGTGTTTGTAGATGCCGGTCTTCTCTGCCTTGACCGGACCGCTGGCGCCGCTGGCTGCGCTTTCCTGCGTGCCTTCGGCCAGCGCTTTGTTCAGCGTGGCTTCGGCCTGCTTGAGGGCAATGCCGGTGCCGCAGCGATAAATTTTCTTGCCGGCGAAACGCTCGGTGGCGACTTCGATATCGCAAGCCAGCAGTACCACGTCGGCTTCGGCGATGGCTTGCGCACTCAGCGGATTGCGCGCCCCAACGGAGCCCTGGGTTTCCACTTGCAGGTCGTAACCCAGGCGCTTGGCCGCTTGCTGCAAGGCTTCGGCGGCCATGAAGGTGTGGGCGACGCCGGTTGGACAGGCGGTGATCGCGACCAGGCGCGGTGCGTTTTTGCTCACCGCAACCGGTTCTGCGACGGTTTCAGGGGCGACGTACAACCGGGCCTCTTCGGCACCACGGCGCAACACCGCCTCGACGTCCTGCAGGGCTTGCGCCGGGGTGCTCTGGAACACCCGCTTGCCGACGAATCGCGACATGTCCACCGGGGCGCTGGTCACCAGCAGTACCCACTCGGCGGCCTCGATCGTCGCCGCCGACAATTGCCGTTCAGGATGCGCTGCGTCGTTCACTTCGACACTGGTGCTCCAGCCCTGACGCTGGGCCGCTGCATCCAGCAGACGAGCGCACAGCACACTGGTGACCATGCCGTTCGGGCAGGCAGTAACAATGGCTAATTTCATGACCAACCCTCTTATTGTTCTGTCAGGGGACGCACGCGCACACCCTGTTCGAGCTGCGCCAGTTGCGCCGCGTCGCTGATACCGAAACCGATCTGGGTGACGGCCATCGCGGCAATTGCCGTGGCGCTGCGCAAGGTCTGCTCAGGCAGGTCGGCGCTGACCAGGCCGTGGAGCATCCCCGCCAGCAACGAGTCGCCCGCGCCCACCGTACTGGCGACGCTGACTTTAGGTGGTGTGGCGTGCAGCGCCGAACCGACGCTGAACCAGTTCACGCCATCGGCGCCGTGGGAAATCACCACATGCTCGATACCCTGCGCGTGCAAACGATTCGCCGCTTCGGCCTGCGCGGTGACAGAAACCACCTCGCAACCCAGCACTTCAGCCAGCTCTTCGGTGTTCGGCTTGATCAGCCATGGACCGGCCTTGAGCCCGGCCCGCAAGGCATCCCCGCTGGTGTCGAGCGCGACCTTCAGACCGAGTTTTTTCAAGCGCAGGATCAACGCCTGCAACCATTGCGGGCTAACGCCCTGAGGCAGGCTGCCGGCGACGACGACGGCGTCATGCCCCGGAGCGATCCGGTCAAGACGATCGAGCAAGGCCTGCTGCGCAGTCGCGCTGACCTGCGGCCCCGGGCCATTGATGTCGGTGATGCGACCATCGCTTTCCGCCAGTTTGAGATTGCTGCGGCTCTCCCCCGGCACGCGGATAAACGCGTCGACAAAGCCGCGTCTGGCGAACAGGGTTTCGAACGCTTGCAGATTGTCTTCACCGAGAAATCCGCTGACCGTCAGTTGGTGCCCGAGGTCCGCCAATACCTGCGCCACGTTCAACCCTTTGCCGGCGGCATGGGTGTGCATCACGTCACTGCGATTGACCTGACCCGGTTCCAGGCGCGGCAACTGGACGGTGAGGTCCAGCGCCGGGTTGAGGGTCAAGGTTAAAATCCTGGCCATTACAGGGCCTCCACTAATGCGCGCACTTCGTTGGCGCTGCCCACGGCGAGCGCCGCTTGGGCAAGGGTTTGGGTCTGGCTGAGGCTGAGTTCACGGATCCGCGCCTTGACCTCGGGAATGCTGCGCCCCGACACGCTCAACTCGTCCACACCGAGCCCGACCAGCACCGGCACCGCCAATGGATCGGCCGCCAGTTCACCGCAGACACCGACCCACTTGCCATGGGCATGGGCGGCGCGCACGGTGATGTCGATCAGTTGCAACACCGCCGGATGCAGGCCATCGGCCTGGGCCGACAAGGTCGGATGACCACGGTCGATGGCCAGGGTGTATTGCGTCAGGTCGTTGGTGCCGACACTGAAGAAGTCCACCTCTTTGGCCAACACCGGCGCCAGCAACGCCGCCGACGGCACTTCGATCATGATCCCCAGTTGCAGGTCCGCGACCGGGATTTCCAGACGCAGGCGTTCGGTCATGTCCCGGGCCTGGCGCCACTCATCGACGCTGCCGACCATCGGGAACATGATCCGCAGCGGACGGTTGTCGGCTGCTCGCAGCAAGGCGCGCAGCTGCGCTTCCATGATGTGTGGCCGTTGCAGGGTCAGGCGAATGCCACGAACACCGAGGAACGGGTTTTCTTCCTTGGCGATCGGCCAATAGGGCAGCGGTTTGTCGCCGCCGACATCCAGGGTGCGCACCACCAGGGGTCGACCCGCCAGGCCATCGAGGACACGCCGGTATTCGACTTCCTGGGTCGCCTCGTCCGGGGCTTGCGGGTGCGCCATGAAAATCAGTTCGGTGCGCAACAGGCCAATGCCTTCGGCACCCTGCTCGACCGCACCGGTCACGCCAGCGCTTTCACCGATGTTGGCGAACACTTCGACCGCATGGCCGTCGCGGGTCAAGGCCGGTTCATGGCGCTGTTCAGCCGCCACCTTCAATCGTTGTTCACGGGTGTCACGTTCTTCAGTGGCCCGTTGCAGCGTTGCGGCGTCGGCATCCACGTGCAGGCGACCGCGTTGGCCATCGATCAGCAACGGCGTGCCCGGCGCCAGCAGCAACACGGCCGGACCGGCACCGACCAACGCCGGAATACCGAGCGCCCGGGCCACGATCGCACTGTGGGCAGTAGCGCCGCCGCGGGCGGTGAGGATGCCGGCCACGCGAGTCGGGTCCAGACGCGCAACGTCGGATGGACCGACTTCGTCCATCACCAGAATGTAGGGTTGCTCGGGTTCGCCCGGGGTTTCGATCCCGCAGAGCGTCGCCAACACCCGTCGACCGATATCACGCAAATCGGCAGCACGTTCGGCAAGCAAGGCGTCCTGCAGCGCTTCCTGTTGCCGGGCCGCCGCTTCGATCACCGACATCCAGGCCGCTTCTGCGCTTTCGCCCTGCTTGAGACGGGTGTCGACTTCATCGGTCAATTCCGGGTCGTCGAGCATTTCCTGGTGGGTGACGAAAATTTCGCGAATGGCCTTGGCCTTGCTGCGTTCGATCAAACCACCGATGTCGCGCCGCACATCCGCCAGCGCCTGCTTGAGACGCTCGCGTTCGACGGCGGCGGAATCACCGCGCAGCGGGTACTCGATGGCTTGCAGCACTTGAATATGCGCCGGGCCGATGGCGATTCCCGGCGCGGCGGCGATGGCCTGAATCACGCTGCCGGACGCCGGGGCGAGCAGTACCTGGGCGGTCTCGACAAACTCTTCGCGCGGCTGGCTGACGGGCGGCAACGGCTCGATTTCTTCACCGAGGCCTTCTGCGATGGCAGCCAACAAGGCAGGCAGCGCATCGGCAGCGATGCTCGGCTCGGCGATGATTTCCAGCACTTGACCGCGACGAGCACCGAGGCTGAGCAGCTTGCTCAGGCTCTTGACCGACACCGCGCTGTCCTGACCATCGACGATGCGGATGCGAATTTCACCTTCAAAACTCTTTGCCAGTTGCGCGAGGATTTTCGCCGGCCGCGCATGCAAACCGTGGGCGTTGGCCAGCGCGATCCGCGTACTCGGCCAGTCCGCCGGCAGTTCGCCGCCGAGCACTTCAAGCACCGCGCGGCAACTGGTAGCACGGCCCAATTCATGGCCGCGACCTTCAATCAATAACGCGCACAGTCGTTCGAGCAACGCTTGATGGGCCTCACCCAGGCTGGCCAGGCAGAACAACCCGTTCAGCGGCTGACCGAGGTAACGCAGCGGCTTGTCCGGGGTCACGAACGCCAGACCGGGGCGCTTGACTGTTTGCTCACTGTGCAGCCACCACAGGCCATCGCCCAGAGGCAGTGCTTCGACCTGTTGCAACACGGCGGAGAAACCGTTGCTGACACAATCGGCCTGACGCAACAAACGCGCACCGCGCCAGACCAGCTCTTCAAAATCTTCGGCCGCCACACTCAGGCCGATCATTTGCGCATCCAGCGCCAATTCCTGCGGCGCACCTTGCAGCAGTTTCAGCAGGGCCTCGGCGGAGCTGGCGCGGCGCAGGGCCTGGCCCAGATCGGTCTCGCCGAGAGCGCGGGTCAGTAATTGCAGCAGGCGCAGGTGTTCATCGGATTTGGCGGCGATGCCAATGGCCAGGTAGACGATCTGCCCGTCGCCCCAGTCAACGCCCTCGGGAAACTGCATCAGGCGCACACCCGTGGTGAATACCTGATCGCGGGTTTCCGGGGTGCCGTGGGGGATGGCGATACCTTGACCGAGAAAGGTCGAGCCCTGGGCTTCGCGCGCCTGCAGGCCAGCGAGATAACCCTCGGCAACCAGACCATCGGTAACCAGATGCCGGGCCAGCAACTGCAAGGCTGCGGACTTATCCACAGCCGACTGGCCCATGGATATCTGCTCTATGGTGAGCTCGAGCATGCTTTCTCCTTTTGGCACCTGTTGGCACCAGGTATTGTTTTGAGTGTTTCAGCTTAGGCGCTTGTCCTGCGACAGTCTTCAGCGGTTTCGTGGCAGAACCGGCCGAAGGCGCCCATAACGTAGAAAATACGCCTGCTGAAACGTTTAATCTAGATTGATTGGCACGTTACTCGATAATGGCCCATCCTTGAAGTCCAACTTGTCGGCTGCGTGAAGGCGGGATCGCCTGCGTGAATCGGTTAGGATTGGCAAAATTGTCGAGGCAAGCTCGAAAAAACAAGGAAATCCCGGGTTGAAACTCAGTGATATTGCCCAGTTGGCCGGTGTGTCCGTTACCACCGCCAGCTACGTCATCAATGGCAAGGCCGAACAGCAACGCATCAGTAGCGCCACCGTCGAACGTGTACGCGCAGTCGTCGAGCAACATGGCTTCACGCCCAATCCCCAGGCCGCCGGGCTGCGCAGTCGGCACACCCGCACCCTGGGGTTCATTTTGCCGGATCTGGAAAACCCCAGTTACGCGCGAATCGCCAAACTGCTGGAACAAGGCGCACGCGCTCGCGGCTATCAGCTGCTGATCGCCAGTTCCGATGACGCGCCGGACAGCGAACGCCAATTGCTAAAACTGTTCCGCGCCCGCCGCTGCGATGCCCTGATCGTTGCCAGTTGCCTGCCACCCGGCGATGACAGCTATCGCCAATTGCAAGCCAAGGGTATTCCTATCATCGCGATCGACCGTGTCATGGAACCTGAACACTTCTGCTCGGTGATCAGCGACGACCGCGAAGCCAGCCTGCAATTGACCCGCAGCCTGCTGGACCCGTTACCCAAGCAAATCGCCTTGATCGGTGCCCGCCCGGAACTGAGCATCAGCCAGGAACGTACCGCCGGGTTCAAAGAGGCCTTGAACGGTTTCGACGGCGAGGTGCTGATCGAACAGGGCGAATCCTTCAGCCGCGAATGCGGCAAACAACTGATGGAAGAATTACTCCAGCGTGTAGGGCATTTACCCGAAGCTCTGGTGACCACGTCCTATGTGCTGTTGCAGGGCGTGTTCGATGCCTTGCACGACTTCCCGCTGAAAAACCGCCCGTTGCGCCTCGGCACTTTCGGCGACACTCAGTTGCTGGATTTCCTGCCTCTGCCGGTCAATGCCATGGCCCAGCAACATCAGCTGATTGCCGACAAGGCCCTCGCACTGGCCCTGGCCGCCATCGAGCAGTCCGATTACCAACCCGGCGTGCAGGCCATCCCGCGCACCTTCAAGCAGCGTATCCGCCAGGACTGAACCGTGGAGCTGATCGACAGCCACACCCATCTGGACTTTCCCGACTTCGACAAGGATCGTCAGGCGCTGCTGGCCGAAAGCCGCGCCCTCGGGGTACGGCGGATGGTGGTGCTGGGGGTTTATCAGGGCAATTGGCAGCGCGTCTGGGATCTGGTGCAAAGCGATCCCGACCTGCATGCCGCGTTCGGTCTGCATCCTGTGTATCTGGACGATCATCGGCCCGAAGATGTATGCGAACTCGGTGAGTGGCTGACCCGTCTGGCCGGTCACCGACAGTTGTGCGCAGTGGGCGAGATTGGCCTGGATTACTTCATCGAAACCCTCGATCGCGAACGCCAGCAAGTGTTGTTCGACGCACAGCTGCAACTGGCCGCGGACTTCAATCTGCCGGCGCTGATCCATGTACGACGCAGTCATGCGGCGGTCATTGCCACGCTCAAACGCTTTCGCCTGCCACGCGCGGGCATCATCCACGCCTTCGCTGGCAGCAAGGAAGAGGCGCGCGAATACATCAAGCTCGGTTTCAAACTGGGACTGGGCGGTGCCGCGACCTGGCCCCAGGCGCTGCGCATGCACCGGGTCCTCGCCGAGCTGCCGCTCGAATCAGTGGTCCTGGAAACCGACTCACCGGACATGGCACCCGCCATGTTTCCCGGTCAACGCAACAGCCCGGCCCACTTGCCCGCCATTTGCGCGGCACTGGCCGGCATCATGGCGATCAGCCCTGAGCGATTGGCGGCGGTCAGCACGGCCAATGCCTGTGAATTGTTCAATTGGTAATCAGTCGGCGTGAGCCTTGGCGGCCTCAAGAATCAATGTCATGTGCTGACGCTGACGGGCAAAGCGCATGGCGATGAAGTAGACGAAGATCGCCAGCAGCGAGAAATTGAGCTGCTCCAGAACGCTGATCATGCCAAGCCACTCCAGCACCAGCGCCACCAGTAAAGCGGTGCAAATCATCACCAGCAGGCTTGCTTTCAACATGGCCAGGGAATCAAGCGACTTGAAGCGCTTGATTTGTTTCGGGTCGTTCAGTTGCAAGGTTTTTCGGCAATGAGTGCATCTGAACGCTTCGTTGATTGCAATGGCATTGATCTGCCAGGACTCAAGCAGCAATGTGCGCTGGCAATGGGCGCAGCGTCCCTGGATTCCAAGGGTTGCAACAGACATGGAAAGGCCTCCTCCGTGTGGGCACTGAAATGAATCTCCGTTCATTGAAGTTGAAATACAGGAACAGGGAGAAAAACTGCAAGGTTCTTACGAAATTTGAGAAAGGTATTACAAAACTTTCAGCCACACACAGCCCCTGTGAAACGGAGCCTGTTCGCGAACGCGAGATGCCCGTCGACAGCAACGTCGGCCATCACGCGATCATCGCAAACAAGCGTTTATACAGGTGGCGGACTGCGGCTATCTAGACCCGGAATGCGCTGATCAGCTGTTTGAGTTCCACCACCTGAGCCGACAACACGCGACTGGCATCCTCGGTCTGGTGCGCACCTTCAGCAGTCCGTTCACCGGCACGATTGATTTCGACAATGTTCTGGTCGATGTCGTGGGCAACCGCCGTTTGCTGTTCCACGGCTGCGGCGATCTGCTGGTTCTGGTCGACGATCATACCGACGGCACCGAGGATGTTTTCCAGCGCCTGCTGGACCTTTTCCGACTGCCCTACCGTGCCATTGGCCATCTCATGGCTCACACCCATCGCCTTCACGGCAGCGCCGACCCCATTGTGGAGCCTGGTGATCATCTGTTCGATTTCTTCGGTCGATTGCTGGGTTCGCTTGGCCAGTGTCCGGACCTCGTCCGCCACCACCGCGAACCCACGCCCCTGCTCGCCGGCCCGCGCCGCTTCGATGGCGGCATTGAGCGCCAACAGGTTGGTCTGCTCGGCGATGCTCTTGATCACCTCCAGCACGCGGCTGATGGACTGGCTGTCACTGGCCAGTTGATTGATCACCCGCACCGACTGATCTATTTCGCTGGCCAGTGCCGCGATGCTGCCTTGCTGGGACTCGACCAGCCCACGCCCGCTGATGGTTTCGTCGTTGACACTGTGGGCGCTGCTGACCGCCGCGGCGGCGCTACGCGCGACCTCGAGGGCCGTGGCCGACATCTGGTTCATTGCCGTGGCGACTTGCTCGATCTGGCTCCGTTGCCCGGCCACGGCATGGTTGCTTTGCGCCGAGACGTTTTCAACTTGCCCGGCCTGGCGCTCCACCTCACTGACGGTTTGCCCCACGCGCTCAATCAGGTCATGGATTTTTTTCACGGTGCCGTTGAATACCTCGCCCAACTCGCCCAGTTCATCGCGACTGTGGGCGCTGAACGTCACCGTCATGTCGCCGGCCGCGACTTTATCCATCACCCCGCCAAGGCGTTTGAGCGTGGTACGGGTCGAGGCGTAGAAGCCGCCGTAAAGGTAGAAGATCAGCACAAACACCACCGACAGCGCCACTGCCTGCAAGACCATGTGCGTGCGGTTCTGATCCAGGCGCTGCTGCAATTGGGCGCCAAGAAATTTCAGCGTGGCTTCGTTGAGTTGATACGTCTGGTCCATCAGGCCGGTGACCTGATCGTAGAAACCCTGCCAGGGCGCATCCAGGGTGTCGGCCATTACCACTTGTTCTTCGAACAGTTCGCTGGCCTTTTTCAACGTCGCCCGACTGCCATCGGCCAAGGCTGCCAGGGTTTCCCGCGCCGCTTTGCTGGAGCCCAATGCGTCCTGCAATTTCAGCCCATACTCGCCTTGCAGCTTCTCGATCTGCGCCAACAGCTCATCGAAACGGGTACTCGACGCCGAATTGAGAAAGCCCTGGCCCAGCGAAAAGGAGCCCATCGCCCGGCCTTCACCCAGAAGCTGAGTCACAGGCGGGGTGACATTGGTGATGAGTTCGCTCAGTTGGCGCATGTCGCTCTGGGAATCGCGGCTCAGTCCGGCCTGACTGGCGACGATCTGGCTGAAAATCTGCGCGCTGGCGAGCAACTTGCCAATCATTCCGCTTTTGCTTTGCAGGGACGTTTCGCTGTGTTGCGCCTTGAAGGCGGCGATCATTTCATCGCGCTTGGTATCGAATACCGCGATTTGCTCGGGGTCCGTGCTCATCGCGGTCAGCCCTTGCAAACGGGTCAGAAGACTTTGCTCCAGGGCGCTGATCTGCGACTCGACATTGCCCGCCTTGCCTGACTGGCCCAGGGTGACATTGATCTGCACCAGGTTGTTGAGGGTTTCCAGATCGCGCCGCAACGCCAGGCTGCTGCCCAGCAGGTCGAGGCTTTGCAGTTCGGTACGGGTACCCTGGAATTCGCGATAGGAGTCACGCACCAGGTAGAAGTTGGTCACCAGCATCGGCACCAGGAACAGGACGCTGATCAGACTGAACTTCATGCCAAAGCTCAGACGGTTCATCAGTGCGACAGCGGGATAGAGCAAGCGCTTCACTGGAAGTCTCCCCATGATTTCTTATTTTTATTGGCAGGCGCAGACCGACAGCAGATAGCCACTACCCGGCGCTATTTCTGTATAGCTTAAATCGAAGAGAGGTTTTGTAACTTAAGGTTAACGGCAAAAGTTTGTCCGGGGCTCTGGCTGCGCCCGGACAATCTTTTGGCCGCTAAAAAGAAATCAGGCCAGAACGGTCCACAAGGCAAACCCGGCGTACCAGAGCACTGCAGCCCGCAACAGCAGTTCCCAGATCCGGTCAAGATTATTGATGCCTTCAGGCCCGACCACCGGTGCCGGGATTTCACCCGCCACCAGCCCGGCCTTCTCGATCAATTGCGCGGCGCTGATGTTCCAGTTCAACAACTCGTGCAACATCACCCGGCCGACGGCGACAAAGTTGCCGACCAAGGCAAAACTTGCCGCCAGCAAGCGCACCGGCAACCAATCGAAGGCATGACGCAGTTGCGCCGCGCGTTCGACCACGGCCGGGTTTTTCCCATGCTCCTCAACCAGCGCGAGCAATCGATAACTCAGAGCCGCGACCGGCCCCAACAGGAAGTACCAGAAAATCACCGCGAAAAAGCTCTGGTAGGCCTCCCACAGCAGATGTCCTTCAACCCGTTCCAGCAGTTGTTCGCCACTGTCGGCGCAGATATCCACGTCGCGCTTGGCGACATGGGCCGCCGCTTGCAGGTCTTGCCGACGCCAGGCATCGCGAAACGGCCCCAGACCGGCGAGCAGATCGCCACGACCCAGACTGTAAATCACCACCAGCAGGTGCACCGGTAACACCAGCAAGCCGTAGGCCACCGGCTGCAGCACCACCAACAGCAACCCCAGCAACGCCACCGGCAAAAATACCGAAATGGCCAGGATCAGCCACGGCCGATTGACCAGACGCGCGTTGACCTCAAGCCTGGCCAGTTCGCGCAACCAAAAACCGTCGCGTTGTACCCGGTGGCGCAGGGCCGAGAACTTCTCGATCCAGACCGCCAACAGCAGCACCAGAAAACTCATTGTTACTCCTCTTTTTCCATGGCGGCTTTTGCCAGGGCCGCACGATAGCGTGCCCAATCGAACGCCGGTCCCGGATCAGTCTTGCGCCCGGGCGCGATGTCACTATGCCCGCAGATGCGCTGCGTGGTAATGGCCGTGAAGGCGCTTTGCAGTTGCCGGGTAAGGGCCGTCAACGCGTCATATTGGGCGTCGGTGAACGGCAGATCATCCGTGCCTTCGAGTTCAATGCCCACGGAAAAATCGTTACAGGTCTCCCGCCCCTCAAAACTCGAAACGCCGGCGTGCCAGGCGCGCTCAAGGCAAGAGACAAACTGGGTGACAGTGCCGTCACGCTCGATCAGAAAATGCGCCGACACCCGCAGATCGGCAATCCCTTCAAAGTAGGGGTGCTCCGTGACATCCAGTCGGTTCTGGAAAAATTCCTGCACCTTCCCCGTGGCGAATTGCGCCGGCGGCAGGCTGATGTTGTGAATCACCAGCAGGGAAATTTCGCCCGTGGGGCGCGCATTGAAGTTGGGCGAGGGGCAAAGACGCACGTCCTGACACCAACCGCTTGCGGGGTCCAACTGCATACAGGCTCCTTCAACGACGACCGTGTGAGTGCCCAGTATGCCGCGATAGCCCGTCCGAACGCGATCACTTGCCGCGATTGAGACGCCGCAGATGGCCGATGACCGACTCCAGCGCCCGATCAAACAATAAGGTGTCATCGAGGACCCGTGCCGCCCCCTGGCGAAATTCCCGCGCCAGGGACGAACGACTGCGCTCCAGCACCTTCATGCCGGTGCGGTTGACGAAGATGTATTGACCGGTGGCTTCAATGATCGCCACCAGTTTGCAGCGCAGGGAGCTTTCCGGATCGGTCTGGAACTCGACCCAGCAGCCAGAGTGCAGCTGATTGACGTGGCGCATTCCGGCATCGTCTGCCGGCAGCGGCAGCCCCTTATCCACAGGGCCTTCATCGGCGCTGGGCAATACGATTCTTTCCAGCACTTCGATCATGACCGCCGCATCCGCGAGCGAGCGCTCGGGCCGCTCAAACAATTGCACATGCAGGCTTTCCAGTTCGCTGAAAAACTCACTGGTGGCGAAAGGGTCGTACGCCGAACCACTCAAACCCTCGCGCAAGGATTTGAGCAAACCCGGCACCCGCGCCAACAATCGTGTACCGGCGTCGGGCTCTTCATGACGCTGGACGCTCCAGATCAAATGCTCCATGACTTGCACATCGGCGTGCCACTGTGTGGATTGATCGCCATGCTTGAGGCAGGTCAACAGCAACACTTTGCTCCAGGCATCCCGGGCAAACAGCACCACGCTTTGCGGCAACACTTTGCCCAGCAGCGCATGGTTCAACGCCTGTTCGACACGCTGACGGGCCAGCAGGGTTCTGGCGCGCCCCTCTTCAACATCGCGGGTACGCTGCTCCAGCAATTCACTGCGACGACGCTCATCACTGGTGAAAGCCAGGAAGTCGGCCAGCACTTCGGAAAATATCGCCGGGTCGTCGACAAAATCGTTCAACAGGCGCTGCACCACCTGCTCCGTGCGCACGTAAAGGCTGTCACGTTCGAGGTCATCGCACTCGCTCCAGCCCCGGGCGGCACTGGCGATTTCATTAAGCAGGCGTCGCGCCGGATGGTTGCTGCGGCTGAACAAACGCTTGTCGAGCACCGCCACTTTCACCATCGGTATTTGCAGCCGCCCCATCAGGGCCTTGAGCGCATCCGGCAAATGACGGTCGTCGAGGATGCTTTCGAACAACATGGCGATCAGGTTGATCACATCGTCATCGGCCGCACCGACGACGTGCAACCTGCCACTTCTGGCGTTGGCCCCTGTCAGCAACTGTTGCAACCGGGTGCGCAGATCCAGGTCATTGCACGCGTTCGGCGCGGTTGAAGATTGCTGAAGATGCGAGAGCAGACGCAGCAGGTCCTGGCTGGAAATCGGCTCTCCCGGGGTACTGGCATCCAGGGTGGGGACGACGCTGCCGCGCACACGGAGCAACAATTGCTGTAGCGCCGGGAACACCGGCGGCACACCGTCCTCGTTTTGCCCCTCGGCGCCATCATGGGATGTGCTGGAGGGCGGCTGATCCGCCATCCGGCGCCCTGGCGCAGGCTTGAGATCAGGCAAAACGCCGGTGGCGATCAACAGTTGATTGGCTTCAGCGTAAAGCTGGTCGGCACCACTGAGGACGTAGCGATCGAACAGCTTGAGAATGATCAACTTGACCTTGAACGTTACCCCCAGGTTACGCGCGGCCTGCAGGAAAAACTCGCAGAGCAACGTCGGCCCCAGGGGGTTGTATCGTTCGATCAGTGCCCCACCCAGCAAGGTGCTGAGGCGGGCGGTGAGTTGGTCGAGGGCGAAACCATCGCGATTCAGCACTTTGTTGACCATCGACTCCACCGCAACATTGCGCTCGAGTTCGTCATCCTCCAGTGCAACGCTGACGTCGACCGGTAATACGCGAGTCAGGATGGTAGGCGTGGTTTCGTACTGGGCCAGCCTGATAAACCCGTCGAAGAACTGTTCAAAAAACACCCGCTCGATACTGTTGCGCTTGAGACGCAAGTCGCGCATCGCCTGAAAGAAGATGTTGTGTTCGACGTCGCTCCGAGCACGGTCGGCCAGTTCGAAAAGCGTGTCGTCAGCGTTATCGAACAGCTCTTGCAAACTCTGTCGGAGTAGTTGCGTAGCCTTGTCGCGAACCTGAAGCAGAATCACAGGCAGGCGGGCGAGTGGCAGGTGGATCGCCTGATCGGTAGTCGCCTTGCGCAAAGGCACTACATTCCCGTCTTTGTGCATCCAGCCTCCAGAAAATCCGAATCGTCAAAGTCATGACGTCAAATACAAGGCGAATTATCTTGTAAAAGATAGCGCTTGCGCCAGAGGACTCTTCGGCTTCGTTGTAAATAGCCCCCTCCCTTGCCTGCAGGCAGGCCCATGGGATTCGACCAAATGCAGGTGTGCGAGCATTGGCGATCGCTCGGATGCCTTGGGTTGCTTCGCACCATGGCCCTATAATCGGGACACTTTGTTTGTGGAGTCCGTTATGCCGAATCTACGCCTCGCCGATTTGACCACCGAAATCGAAGCCAACGTGCGCCGCGCGCTGCTCGAAGACATTGGCAGCGGCGACATCACCGCACAGCTGATCCCGTCCGAACGCCTGGCCAAAGCCACCATCATCACCCGCGACGCTGCCGTGATCAGCGGTACCGCCTGGGTCGATGCCGTGTTTCGGCAACTGGACCCACGAGTGGCAGTGCACTGGCAGGTCGCCGATGGCGAAAGGGTCAAACCCAACCAGGTGCTGTTCCACCTCGAAGGTCCCGCGCGCTCGTTGCTGACTGGTGAACGCAGTGCCTTGAACTTCCTGCAACTGCTGTCCGGCGTGGCCACCCGCGCGCAATACCTGGCGGATTTCGTGGCCCAGACCCAGGTCAAGCTGCTCGACACTCGCAAAACCCTGCCGGGCCTGCGTCTGGCGCAAAAGTACGCCGTGACCTGTGGCGGTTGTCACAATCATCGCATCGGCTTGTATGACGCATTCCTGATCAAGGAAAACCATATCGCCGCTTGCGGAGGCATTCCTGAGGCCATCGCCGCCGCGCACAAAATCGCACCGGGCAAACCGGTTGAGATCGAAGTGGAAAACCTGGATGAACTGAAAGAGGCCTTGGCGGCCGGTGCCGACATCATCATGCTCGATGAACTGAGTCTGGATGACATGCGCGAAGCCGTGCGCTTGAACGCTGGCAAGGCAAAACTGGAGGCCAGCGGCGGCATCAACGAAAGCACGTTGCTGCCCATCGCCGAAACCGGCGTGGATTACATTTCGATTGGCGCAATGACCAAGGATGTGAAGGCTGTCGATCTGTCGATGCGTCTGAGCCTCTGATCACACGCAATGAAAAACTGCAGGAGCGAGCTTGCTCGCTCCTGCACGCGGTGGGCGCTTTTTCAGACCACCAGATTATTCATCTCGCAGTACTCATCCCACTCGACGCCCAACACTTCAGCCGCCTCCTTGTGAAGAACCAGGCGCGCGGCCTCGTACTCTTCGGGGCTTGATGTGTACTTGAGCGTCAGTTCCCACGGCTGCAGGCCCTGGGCTTCAGCCTCATCCTCGAAGGCCCATTGGATCTGGTCTTTCTGATCGTCGGCTGGCAAGTCCTTGATCTCTTCGGCTAGCTGGGGCGAATCCAGCAAATACTTGTTGAGCGCCTCTTCGTGCCGGGCTTCCTGGCTCATTTCTTTAACGGTCATGGTGTTCTCGCTGATCTGGGGAATGGAAGATGGATCTGGATCATCAAGGATCTCTCTGACGCAAATAACCGTGTTCAACCTGGTTTGTCTGGCCTTCAGAACCATTCGGGATCATCTGAAAACTGCTGGGCTAAGCTCATGCAGGTTCCGAATATAGGATGTTTATCAGACGATTTACACGACTCTTTACATCAATCCACAAATAAACCGCACTCATCTTCAGTCGCGCCCAGGGACAGGCCGGCAGTAATGCAAGGGATGGCCCCAAACGTACGATCGAGGATTTTGAGCAGAAAGGCGAAACAACAGAGGGATGGTGCCCGAGACAGGAATCGAACCTGCGACCTTCGCGTTACGAGTGCGCTGCTCTACCGACTGAGCTACACGGGCGGTGCGCTAAACCTAGCATCGCGAAGGCATACCGGCAACTTTAGCCAGCGCCTTGATTGTCTACAGGCAAAAAAAGACCCCGTCGTTTTCACGGCGGGGTCTTTTTTACAACGTTGAAGCGGTCAGGCGGGCGAGCGGATTAAACGCCCGAAGCCTTGGCTGCTGCTACGTCCTTGATGGACAGCTTGATGCGGCCGCGGTTGTCCACGTCCAGTACCAGTACTTCCACTTCCTGACCTTCCTTGAGGATGTCGGTCACTTTCTCTACGCGAGCGTCGCTCAGCATGGAGATGTGAACCAGACCGTCCTTGCCAGGCAGGATGTTGACGAATGCGCCGAAGTCGACGATGCGCTCAACCTTACCGACGTAGATCTTGCCGATCTCGGCTTCCGCGGTGATACCCAGAACGCGCTGACGTGCCGCTTCAGCGGCGTCCTTGGTTTCGCCGAAGATCTTGATCGAACCGTCGTCTTCGATATCGATCGAAGCCTTGGTCTCTTCACAGATCGCACGGATGGTCGCGCCACCTTTACCGATGACATCACGGATTTTGTCGGTGTCGATCTTCATCGCGATCATGGTCGGTGCATTGGCCGACAGCTCGGTACGCGACTGGCCGATGATCTGGTTCATCTGACCGAGGATGTTCAGGCGCGCTTCCAGGGCTTGGCCCAGAGCGATTTCCATGATTTCTTCGGTGATGCCCTTGATCTTGATGTCCATCTGCAACGCGGTCACGCCTTTGGCGGTACCGGCTACCTTGAAGTCCATGTCGCCCAGGTGGTCTTCGTCGCCCAGGATGTCGGTCAGGACGGCAAATTTCTCGCCTTCTTTAACCAGACCCATGGCGATACCGGCAACCGGCGCCTTCATTGGAACACCAGCGTCCATCAGAGCCAGGGAAGCACCGCAGACCGAAGCCATGGAGCTCGAACCGTTGGACTCGGTGATTTCCGACACAACGCGGATGGTGTACGGGAACACGTCGGCGGCAGGCAGCATGGCCTGAACCGAACGACGGGCCAGACGGCCGTGACCGATTTCGCGACGACCGGCACCACCCATGCGACCACACTCGC
Source organism: Pseudomonas sp. MIL9 (assembly GCF_016887925.1). NCBI lineage: Bacteria > Pseudomonadati > Pseudomonadota > Gammaproteobacteria > Pseudomonadales > Pseudomonadaceae > Pseudomonas > Pseudomonas sp. MIL9. Next base: position 35,270 of record NZ_JAFEHE010000004.1, read on the forward strand.
CCACCGAGAACGGAGGGAAGTTGTAGTGCAGCATGAACGGGTCTTTTTTCTCGCCTTCCAGGGTGTCCAGCAGTTGTGCATCACGGGCAGTACCCAGAGTTGCAACGACCAGAGCCTGGGTTTCGCCACGGGTGAACAGCGCCGAACCGTGGGTCTTCGGCAGAACGCCAACTTCGATGTTCAGCGGACGTACGGTGCGGGTGTCGCGGCCGTCGATACGTGGCTTGCCGTTTACGATGTTTTCGCGAACGGTGCGGTATTCGATTTCACCGAAAGCGGCTTTGACGTCAGCAGCGGAAGGCTGGCCTTCTTCGCCGGACAGCTTGGCAACGACCTGATCCTTCAGCTCGCCCAGGCGAGCATAACGGTCGGCCTTGACGGTGATGGTGTAAGCCTGGGAGATCGCTTCGCCGAACTCGGCGCGAATGGCACCCAGCAGCTCGGTGGCTTCGGCTTGCGGAGCCCAGCTCCAGGTTGGCTTGGCAGCTTCGGCGGCCAGCTCTTTGACGGCCTGGATAACGACCTGGAATTCGTCGTGGGCGAACAGTACGGCGCCCAGCATCTGGTCTTCGGTCAGTTCCTTGGCTTCGGATTCAACCATCAGAACGGCTTCAGAAGTACCGGCAACGACCATGTCCAGGCTCGAAGCAGCCAGCTGCTCGTAAGTCGGGTTCAGCAGGTAGCCGGTGCTTTCGTGGAACGCAACGCGGGCAGCGCCGATCGGACCATCGAACGGAATGCCGGAGATCGCCAGGGCAGCCGAGGTACCGATCATCGCAGCGATGTCCGGATCGGTCTTCTTGCTGGTGGAAACGACGGTGCAGACTACCTGCACTTCGTTCATGAAGCCTTCCGGGAACAGCGGACGGATCGGACGGTCGATCAGTCGGGAAGTCAGGGTTTCTTTCTCGGAAGGACGGCCTTCACGCTTGAAGAAACCACCAGGGATCTTACCGGCAGCGTAAGTTTTTTCCTGGTAGTGAACAGACAGAGGGAAGAAGCCCTTGCCTGGATCGGCTTGCTTGGCACCGACTACGGTCACCAATACGCTGACGTCGTCGTCAACGGTGACCAATACTGCGCCGGAGGCCTGACGGGCGATACGGCCAGTCTCGAGGGTAACGGTCGACTGACCGAACTGGAATTTTTTGATGACCGGGTTCACGGTGTCCTACCTTCTTTTGTGGCTCTTGGGGAAACTGGTTTCTTGCGAAATTCTTGGGCAACGTCGGGAATCGGCCCGATCGGGATGTCCAGGGTGCAGCGACTCAGGCAAAGCAGATATCCAGATAAAACTTGAGGCTGGAAGCCTGCCATGTGCCAGCGGGAAACCCGCGGATGCACGACAGACAACCAACCTCTAGCGCAATCGCTGAATTAGCGACGCAGACCCAGGCGACCGATCAGAGCGCTGTAACGGCTCACGTCTTTGCCTTTCAGGTAGTCCAGCAGCTTACGACGCTGGTTTACCATGCGGATCAGACCACGACGGGAGTGGTGATCTTTACCGTTGGCCTTGAAGTGACCTTGCAGTTTGTTGATGTTGGCGGTCAGCAGTGCAACTTGCACTTCTGGCGAACCAGTGTCACCAACAGCTTGCTGGTAGTCAGCTACGATTTGGGCTTTTTCTTGAACGTCGAGAGCCATGAGGCAATCCTTTTATCAGGAAACTGTTTCAGAAAAACAGTTTCAACAGGCCAGGGACAAATCCCTGTATCTAAAAATGAGTAGTGACCGTGCCTGTTGACAGCCACCCTCGTCCGGTCATTCTGACCGAATCAGTCGACGCGGCGCGATGCGCCCGTCTTCGCTCACTTCACCGATACCGATGAAGCGACCATTGTGATCCTGTACCCGTACCATACCGAATTTCGGTGCATCCGGAGCGCGTACCGGCTGGCCGTTAAGCCAGTAGAACGAGCTGTGCTCCGAGAACTGCAAAAGCGGCCAATCCAGAAGACCGCTGTCCGATGGCATCAGGAAGCGGTCGACCGCTTCGTTGCCGCCTTCGGCATGTACCGCTTCCAACTCTTCCAGGGTGACCGTCTGGGCCAGCGTGAAAGGCCCGGCCTGGGTACGTCGCAGTTCTGCCACGTAAGCGCCACAACCGAGTTGCTCACCAATATCCTCCACCAGGGTGCGAATATAGGTGCCTTTGCTGCAATCCACTGCCAGCCGCGCAGTATCACCTTCGAAGGCCAGCAATTCCAAGCGCGTAATAGTAACAGAACGCGGTTCACGCTCCACTACTTCGCCTGCACGGGCCAGCTTGTACAGCGGCTGACCATCACGCTTGAGCGCCGAGTACATCGGCGGTATCTGACTGATTTGCCCACGAAAATTCGGCAACACAGCTTCGATATCGGAGCGACCAACGGTCACAGGACGCTCCTGCAAAACTTCGCCCTCGGCATCCGCCGTGGTCGTGGTTTTGCCCAGTTGCGCCAGGGTTTCGTAACCCTTGTCGGAATCAAGCAGGTATTGCGAGAACTTGGTGGCCTCACCGAAGCACAACGGCAACACGCCGGTGGCCAGCGGGTCGAGACTGCCGGTGTGTCCGGCCTTCTCGGCATTGAGCAACCAGCGGACCTTCTGCAAGGCCGCATTGGAGGTGAACCCCAGCGGCTTGTCCAGCAGGATGATACCGCTGACGTTACGACGGATACGTTTGACCTGAGCCACCGATTACTCCTTGGTGTCTTCGGCTTCTGCCGCAACCGGATGCTGATTGTCTTCAGCCACTGCGCGCTCGATCAAGGCCGACAGATGCGCACCACGCACAACGCTTTCGTCGTAATGGAAGTGCAACTGTGGAACGCTGCGCAGCTTCATCTCGCGAGCCAACTGCATGCGCAGGAAACCGGCGGCGGAGTTGAGCACCTTGATGCTCTGTGCAATCTCTTCGGCGCTGTCCTGCCCCATCACGGTGATGAAAATCTTGGCGTGACCGACGTCACGGCTGACTTCCACTGCGGTAATGGTGACCAGGCCGACGCGCGGGTCTTTGACTTCACGACGGATCAGTTGTGCCAGCTCGCGCTGCATCTGATCGCCGATACGTTGGGTACGGCTATATTCTTTTGCCATGTCTTGTTACCTGTTACTGCCCCACGGCGAAACCCGTGAGGTCTGAAAGCGGCAAACGCCCGGCCTGACAGAAGCCAGACCGGGCGTTGCGTTTAGAGTCCGGGTGATGCGCCGTGCATTTGCATGCGGCTGCCCATCACGGCTCTTGAAGTGCGCGAGTTAGAGGCTGCGAGCAACCTGAACCTTCTCGAAGACTTCGATCTTGTCACCGACTTTGACGTCGTTGTAGCTCTTCACGCCGATACCGCATTCCATGCCGGCACGCACTTCGGAAGCGTCATCCTTGAAGCGGCGCAGGGATTCCAGCTCGCCTTCGAAGATAACGATGTCTTCGCGCAGTACACGGATTGGACGGTTACGGTGAACAGTACCCTCGATCACCATGCAACCGGCGATCGCGCCAAACTTCGGCGAACGGAACACGTCACGCACTTCGGCCACACCGAGGATGTTCTCGCGAACATCGCTGCCAAGCATACCGGTAAGGGCTTTCTTGACGTCTTCGATGATGTCGTAGATCACGTTGTAGTAACGCATATCCAGACCTTCCTGCTCGACGATCTTGCGAGCGCCGGCATCGGCACGCACGTTGAAGCCGAACAGTACAGCATTGGAGGCCAGTGCCAGGTTGGCGTCGGACTCGGTGATACCACCGACACCGCCACCGACAACGCGCACTTGCACTTCGTCGTTACCCAGGCCGTTCAAGGCACCGTTCAACGCTTCCAGCGAACCACGGACGTCGGATTTGAGGACGATGTTGAGCGTCTTCTTCTCTTCCTGCCCCATGCTTTCGAAGATGTTTTCCAGCTTGCCTGCGTGAGCACGAGCCAGTTTGACTTCGCGGAACTTGCCTTGACGGAACAGAGCCACTTCACGGGCTTTCTTCTCGTCGGCAACCACGCTCATCTCGTCGCCAGCATCCGGGGTGCCGTCCAGGCCGAGGATCTCGACAGGGATGGCTGGACCGGCTTCCTTGATGGCCTTGCCGTTCTCGTCGAGCATGGCGCGAACGCGGCCGTAGTTGGAACCGACCAGCACCATGTCGCCTTGACGCAAGGTACCGTCCTGAACCAGAACGGTCGCCACCGGGCCACGGCCCTTGTCGAGACGCGATTCAACCACCACACCACGGCCAGGAGCCGAAGGCGTAGCCGTCAATTCCAGAACTTCGGCTTGCAGCAGAACGGCTTCGAGCAATTCGTCGACACCGGTACCCATCTTCGCCGAGACCGGTACGAATGGCGTGTCACCGCCCCACTCTTCCGACGTCACGCCGTGTACCGACAATTCGCTGCGGATGCGATCGAGATCAGCGCCCGGCTTGTCGATCTTGTTCACGGCAACGACCAGAGGAACGCCAGCAGCCTGGGCGTGCTGAACAGCTTCGATGGTTTGCGGCATTACGCCGTCGTCCGCTGCAACCACCAGGATCACGATGTCGGTCGCCTTGGCACCACGGGCACGCATTGCGGTAAACGCGGCGTGACCTGGGGTGTCGAGGAACGTCACCATGCCACGGTCGGTTTCAACGTGGTAGGCACCGATGTGCTGGGTGATGCCACCGGCTTCGCCAGCAGCAACCTTGGCACGACGGATGTAGTCGAGCAGGGAAGTCTTACCGTGGTCAACGTGGCCCATGACGGTCACGACAGGTGCACGGGAAACGGCTTCACCTTCAAACTTCAGGGACTCGGCCAGGGAATCTTCCAGGGCGGTGTCGCTGACCAGGGTCACTTTGTGGCCCAGCTCCTCGGCAACCAGTTGAGCAGTTTCCTGATCGAGAACCTGGTTGATGGTCGCCGGAGTACCCAGCTTGAACATGAACTTGATGATTTCAGCAGCCTTGACCGACATCTGCTGGGCCAGATCGCCCACAGTGATGGTCTCGCCGATCTTCACTTCGCGCACGACAGGGCCGGTTGGGCTCTGGAAACCGTGGGCGTTGCGCTTCTTCAGCTTGGCCTTGCCGCGACCACCACGACGGAAGCCATCGCTTTCTTCGTCGGTAGTACGAGGGGCAACGCGTGGAGCAGGCGCTTTTTCCTTGACCGAAGCACGATGCGGAGCGTTTTTGCGCTCACCATCGCCACCACCGCGACGATTGTTATCGTCGGCACGTGGCTTGTCCGGACGGCGCTGTTCGTCACGCTTGCGAGTGTCCGCCGCAGGAGCGGCTGGAGCAACTGCCACGACCGGCGCGCTTTCGCGCACAGGTTCGGCCACTGCTGCAGGCGCTGCTACAGGTTCGGCTGGAGCGGTCGGCGCAGCAGGCTGGCGACGAGCTTCTTCTTCGGCGCGACGCTTGGCTTCTTCTTCAGCCTTCTGACGTGCAGCATTTTCTACTGCGCGACGCTCTTCCAGTTCACGCTTGCGCTCGGCTTCGATTTCTTCCGGGCTGCGCTGTACGAAGACTTTCTTCTTGCGTACTTCTACGCTGATGCTTTTGCTGCCAGCAACACGCAGGGTGCTGGTGGTTTTACGCTGCAGCGTAATCTTGCGTGGTTCTTCCACTTTCGCCTTGTGGCTGCTTTTCAAGTGAGTCAGCAACGATTGCTTCTCACTGTCAGTCACACTTTCTTCGGCGGCGGTGTGCGGCAGACCTGCCTCACGCATCTGCTGCAACAGGCGCTCTACCGGTGTTTTGACCTCATCGGCCAGTTGTTTCACCGTGACTTGCGTCATGCACTTCTCTCCTCAGGCCGCGCCTAATTACTCGAACCAGTGGGCTCGGGCGGCCATGATCAACTTGCCGGCACGATCATCGTCAATGCCGTCGATGTCGAGCAGGTCGTCAATAGACTGCTCGGCCAGGTCTTCGCGGGTAATTACGCCGCGCACCGCCAGTTCCATCGCCAAATCCTTGTCCATACCCTCAAGCGAGAGCAGGTCTTCGGCCGGATGGGCGTCTGCCAGCTTTTCCTCAGTAGCGATGGCTTTGGTCAACAAACGATCCTTGGCACGAGCGCGAAGCTCGTTGACGATGTCTTCGTCAAAGCCGTCGATGTTGAGCATTTCTTCCAACGGTACGTAGGCAATCTCTTCCAGGCTGGTGAAGCCTTCATCGACCAGCACCTGGGCCAGTTCTTCGTCGACTTCCAGCTCGTCGATGAAGTTGCGCAGGATGTCGCCGGTTTCTGCTTGCTGCTTAGCCTGGATGTCCGATTCGGTCATCACGTTCAGGGTCCAGCCAGTCAATTGGCTGGCCAGACGCACGTTCTGACCACCGCGACCGATGGCCTGAGCCAGATTGTCTGCGCCAACGGCGATGTCCATTGCATGGGCATCTTCGTCGACGATAATTGCCGCAACCTCGGCCGGGGACATGGCGTTGATCACGAACTGAGCCGGGTTGTCGTCCCACAGAACGATATCAACACGCTCACCGCCCAACTCGCCCGACACTGCCTGGACGCGCGAGCCGCGCATACCGATGCAAGCGCCCTGCGGGTCGATGCGTTTGTCCTTCGAGCGAACGGCGATCTTGGCGCGCGAACCCGGGTCACGGGAAGCCGCCATCACTTCGATCAAGCCTTCAGCGATTTCCGGCACTTCGATGCGGAACAACTCGATCAGCATTTCCGGCGCGGTACGCGACAGGATCAACTGCGGGCCGCGGTTCTCGGTGCGGATTTCCTTGAGCAGCGCACGCAGACGCACGCCAACACGGAAGGTTTCGCGAGAAATGATGTCTTCACGAGCCAGCAACGCTTCAGCGTTGTTACCCAGATCGACGATCACGTTGTCGCGGGTCACTTTCTTCACGGTACCGGAGATGATTTCACCCAGGCGCTCGCGGTAAGCGTCAACAACCTGGGCACGCTCGGCCTCGCGGACTTTCTGCACGATGACTTGCTTGGCAGTCTGTGCAGCGATACGGCCGAATTCGATCGATTCGATTTTTTCTTCGACGACGTCACCCACCTTGGCACCCGGGTGCGTTTCAGCAACCTTGCTCGGCCAGGTTTCGATGGCCGGATCGTCAAGGTCTGCTTCTTCGACAACCGTCCAGCGACGGAAAGTCTCGTAAGCACCGGTGTGGCGATTGATTTCCACACGCAGATCAACTTCGTCCTCGAAACGCTTTTTGGTAGCAGTGGCCAGGGCCAGCTCCAGCGCTTCAAAAATTACGTTTGCCGGTACGCCCTTTTCATTGGATACCGACTCAACAACCAGCAGTACTTCTTTGCTCATCGTACGCCTCGCCTTTCGCAAGCCATTGGATCCGCGGGATCCGCGTCTCAGTCAAAACTGGGAATAATGTTGGCCTTGTCGATCATATCGATCGGCAACAGGAACTCATGGTCTTCTACCTGCACCACGACATCCTGCTCTTCTACACCGCGCAGAAGGCCCTGAAAGTTGCGTCGACCTTCAAAAGGCGAGCGCAGCTTGATCTTCACTTGTTCACCGGCAAATTTTGCAAACTGCTCAAGAGTGAACAGAGGGCGTTCCATGCCAGGCGAGGAAACCTCAAGGGTGTATTCAACGGAAATCGGATCTTCAACATCCAGGACACCGCTGATCTGACGGCTGACGATGGCACAATCGTCCACCAGCACACCGCCTTCTTTATCGATATAAACGCGCAACAGTGAGTGGCGACCTTGAGCCGAAAACTCAATACCCCAGCATTCATAGCCAAGGGCCACGACCACCGGGGCCAACAAGGCCTGCAACTGTTCTAGCTTGCTCGACACCTGAACCCCCTCGTGCATGTAAATGCATGCTATGCAAAATAAAAAAATGGGCGAAACGCCCATCCCTGAAACGCCGTCGAACAGCGGCGTTATAAAGTGTCCAGCTAACAAAAAGCCCCTTAAAAGGGGCTCCTTAAACTGGTTGCGGGGGCCGGATTTGAACCGACGACCTTCGGGTTATGAGCCCGACGAGCTACCAGACTGCTCCACCCCGCGACAAAGCTGGGGCGGAAGTATACGACCGATCCCTGACAGGGTCAATGTAACCTTCCACCTGCAAGAAAGCCCGCAACAGCGGGCTCTCCTGACTAATTGGTACCGAGAAGGGGACTCGAACCCCTACACCCTATGGGCACAACCACCTCAAGGTTGCGTGTCTACCAATTCCACCACCTCGGCAATACTACGTTTGAAACCCTTCTTACTTCTGCTCTTGAGCTGGAGGCACGTCAGTCGCTGGAGTAGCCGACTTTTGCTCTTGAAGCACCGGTACATCATCAGAAGCCGGTTGTTGCTTTGGAACTTCCAACACTGCCGGGTTTGGCAAACCTACTTGAGTCAGCTGGTGAGCTTTCTCTTTAGCAAAGTAACCTAACCCTAAGCTAGTTATGAAGAAACCTGCGGCAAGTATAGCAGTAAACTTACTAAGAAAGGTAGAGGAACCTTGGCTTCCGAACACAGTATTTGAAGCACCTGCTCCGAAAGACGCGCCAGCATCCGCACCTTTACCCTGCTGCAGCAATACCAGAGCAACTACGCCCAATGCACCCAGCAGATGAAAAACGACTACGACTGTTTCCAGCATTTTTTCAGTTTCCCGCGGCGCGACAAATCGCACCGAACTCATCTGCATTCAGGGAAGCTCCACCAATGAGCCCCCCATCGATATCCGGCATGCCGAACAGTTCGACCGCATTGGCCGCCTTCACGCTGCCGCCGTATAGAAGCCGCACACCTTGCGCGACTTCAGAATTCTCTACCGCCAACTGCGCACGGATGGCTGCATGCACATCCTGAGCTTGTTGCGGCGAAGCAGTCAGCCCGGTGCCAATGGCCCAGACCGGCTCGTAAGCGATCACTGCGCTTGTAAAAGCACCGACGCCCAACTCCTCAATGATACTGCCAAGCTGACGCGAGACAACCTCGAGAGTCTTCCCGGCTTCGCGCTGCTCAAGGGTCTCCCCTATACACAACACCGGGATCAAGCCACACGCCTGTGCCGCCGCAAACTTGCGAATCAGCATTCCGTCCTGCTCGCCGAGTACCTGGCGGCGTTCGGAGTGCCCGACAAGCACCAGGGAACAACCTGCATCCACCAACTGACTCGGCGCAATCTCACCTGTCAACGCACCCTGCATCGATTCCACCGCAGAGTTCTGCGCGCCAATCGAAATCGGCTTTCCTTCCAAGCCATCAATCACTTGATTGATATGCAGAAAAGGTGGGAATACCGCAACATCAACACCGCTCGGCAAGGCCAGATCACGAAGGCCTTTGATCAGCTCAGCGACGCTGGCGCGGGTACCGTGCATCTTCCAGTTACCAGCTACCATAGGGCGACGCATGCTGTACCTCGTCGGTCAAAGTGGGCGCAGATGTTACCCAACACAATCATGGCTGGCAAGCCGAATTCAGACAGAAACTTCAGTAACCAGTTTTGCCAGCTCTTCGGCGTAGCCGCGAACCTGAGTTTCGTCTTCGCCTTCGACCATGACGCGCACCAGTGGCTCTGTCCCGGACTTGCGCAGGAGCACGCGTCCACGACCCGCCATGGCCTTGGTCACTCGCTCACTGGCTTCCTTGACCGACGAATGCTCGAGGGGACTCGCTCCCCCGCCGAAACGTACATTGATCAATACCTGCGGACACTTACGCAACGCCTGACGAGACTGAGCCAGACTTTCCGAGCGCGTCTTGAGCGCCATCAGAACCTGCAATGCAGCAACGATCGCATCACCCGTAGTGGTGTAATTGAAGCAAACGATATGCCCCGAGTTCTCGCCACCTACCAGCCAGTTGCGCTCCAGCAGGTCAGCAATCACATAACGGTCACCAACATTGGCACGAACAAAAGGAATCGCCAGGTCCGCCAGAGCCAGCTCCAGCCCCAGGTTACTCATCAGGGTACCGACCACACCGCCTTGCAGCTTGTCGCGCTCATGCAAATCGCGAGCAATGATGTACAACAGCTCATCCCCATCGACGATGGCACCCGTGTGATCGACCATCAGAACACGGTCACCATCACCATCGAACGCGATCCCAAGATCAGCATGCTCGGCAAGAACGGCAGCCTGCAGTTGCCCCATATGGGTCGAACCACAATTGTCATTGATGTTTAAACCATTGGGCTGCGCGGAAAGAACAACGACATCGGCGCCCAGCTCACGGAACACGCTAGGCGCTACCTTGTAAGTCGCACCATGGGCACAGTCGATGACGATTTTCATCCCGGCGAAGCTGGTGCCAGTCGGCACGCTGCTCTTGCAGAACTCGATATAACGACCCGACGCATCGTTGATTCGCGTGACCTTGCCGATCTTGCTCGACTCAACCACGGTCATCGGCGTGTCCAGCAGCTCCTCGATCATCAGCTCGACTTCATCCGGCAGCTTGGTACCCTTTCCGGAGAAGAACTTGATGCCGTTGTCATCGTGAGGATTATGCGAAGCACTGATCACAATCCCGGCCTCAGCATGAAAGGTGCGCGTCAGGTAAGCGATGGCCGGCGTTGGCATCGGCCCCAACAGCATTACATCGGCGCCGGCCGAGGTAAGCCCGGCCTCAAGCGCCGACTCAAACATATAACCGGAAATGCGGGTGTCCTTGCCGACAAGCACCTTGCAGGCGCCCATCTTGCGAAACGCCATGCCCGCGGCCCAGCCGAGTTTGAGCATGAAATCAGGAGTAATCGGGTATTCACCGACTCGACCACGAATGCCGTCAGTACCAAAGTATTTCCTAGTCATAAGCTCTCCATAACTCTTATTCGGCTGATTCCACTGCGGCGATCATCCTCACCACATCGATAGTTTCTGCTACATCATGGACGCGCAATATACGCGCACCCTTATGCGAAGCCAGCGCCGCAAGGGCAAGACTGCCGAACAAGCGCTCACCCACGGGGCGATTCAATGCTTGCCCGATCATGCTCTTTCGTGAAACCCCGACCAACAGGGGGCGCCCCAAGGCATGCAAGGCTTCCATATGCTTGAACAAGCTCAGATTGTGTTGCAAGTTTTTTGCGAAGCCGAAGCCAGGATCGAGAATGATCCGATCGGCGCCAATCCCAGCAGCCGCGCACCGAACCATGCGCTCAGCAAGAAACTCGCCCACTTCCTTCGTAACGTCCCGGTATTGCGGATTGTCCTGCATGTCGCCCGGCTCGCCGAGCATATGCATCAGACAGACTGGCAACCCGGTTGCCGCCGCCGCATCCAGCGCGCCTTCCCGGCGCAGCGCCCGAACGTCATTGATCAACCCGGCCCCCAGTCGCGCGGTCTCGCGCATGACGGCTGGCGTGGAGGTATCCACCGAGATGATCACATCCAGTTCACGGCTGATCCGCTCGACGACCGGCGCTACACGCTCCAGCTCTTCCAGCGGTGAAACCACCCTGGCACCTGGTCGCGTGGACTCACCGCCCACATCGATCAGGGTCGCGCCAGCCGCCACCATGGCTTCGGCATGGCGCAACGCTGCGTCGAGCTGGCTGTATTGACCACCGTCGGAGAAAGAATCGGGAGTGACATTGAGAATGCCCATGACATGAGTCTGGGCCAAATCAAGAACCCGGTTGCCGCAAGGCAACCGGGTCGAGGACTGAACAGAAGTCATTTCAAACCTTAAACGTCAGCAGCCGGACCGCCAATCGGTGTTTCCGGACGCTCATCCTGCACCACCGGAGGGGTTCCGGAAGTACCCGTGCCACCCGACCAATCGCGAGGTTCGCGAGGCGTACGACCCGCCATGATGTCATCGATCTGATCAGCATCGATCGTCTCGTACTTCATCAGAGCATCAGCCATGGCATCGAGCTTGTCACGGTTGTCCGTCAGGATCTGCTTAGCCGTGCCGTAGCATTGATCAATAATGCTGCGTACTTCGGAGTCGATCAGCTTGGCCGTTTCGCCGGAGAAACTTGCATTCTGACCACCGCCGCCACGACCAAGGAAAACCTCACCTTCTTCTTCGGCGTACATCAATGGTCCAAGTTTCTCCGAAAGCCCCCACTTGGTCACCATGTTCCGCGCAATCTGACTGGCGCGCATGATGTCGTTGGAAGCACCGGTGGTCACACCATCGAAGCCCAGCGTCATTTCTTCAGCAATACGACCGCCGTACAGCGAGCAGATCTGGCTGATCAGCGCTCGCTTGGACAGGCTGTAGCGATCTTCTTCCGGCAGGAACATGGTCACACCCAGCGCACGACCACGCGGGATGATCGATACCTTGTACACCGGATCATGCTCAGGCACGACGCGACCAACAATGGCGTGACCCGCCTCATGGTAAGCCGTGTTCTGCTTTTCTTTCTCGGACATGACCATGGATTTGCGCTCGGCACCCATCATGATCTTGTCTTTGGCCAGTTCGAATTCCTTCATCTCGACAATGCGCTTGCCGGCACGCGCGGCGAACAACGATGCCTCGTTGACCAGGTTGGCCAGGTCAGCACCGGAGAAACCTGGGGTACCACGAGCGATAACAGCCGGAGCAACGTCGTCACCCATTGGCACTTTGCGCATGTGGACCTTGAGAATCTGTTCGCGACCACGGATATCCGGCAGACCCACTACAACCTGACGGTCAAAACGGCCCGGACGCAGCAGTGCGGGGTCCAGTACGTCTGGACGGTTGGTGGCCGCAATCACGATGATGCCATCGTTCATTTCGAAGCCGTCCATCTCTACCAGCAACTGGTTGAGAGTCTGCTCGCGCTCGTCGTGACCGCCGCCCATGCCGGCACCACGGTGACGACCGACGGCGTCGATTTCATCGATGAAGATAATGCATGGCGCATGTTTCTTGGCCTGTTCGAACATATCGCGAACGCGGCTGGCACCCACGCCGACGAACATTTCGACGAAGTCAGAACCGGAGATGGTGAAGAACGGCACCTTGGCTTCGCCAGCAATCGCCTTGGCCAGCAAGGTTTTACCGGTACCCGGAGGACCAACCATCAGCACGCCGCGGGGAATGCGACCGCCCAGACGCTGGAACTTGCCCGGATCACGAAGGAACTCGACCAGTTCACCCACTTCTTCCTTGGCTTCGTCGCAACCGGCAACGTCAGCCAACGTGGTTTTCACCTGATCTTCGGAGAGCAGGCGCGCCTTGCTCTTGCCAAAGCTCATCGGCCCGCCCTTGCCTCCGGCGCCGCCCTGCATCTGGCGCATGAAGAACATGAACACGGCAATGATCACCAGGATCGGGAAGCTGGCGACCAGGAGTTGAGTCCAGATGCTTTGCTGTTCAGGCTGCTTGCCTTCGACCACGACGTGATTATCCACCAGATCGCCGATCAAGCCATTATCCTGGATCGCCGGACGAATGGTCTTGAAGCTGTCGCCATCGTTGCGCTTGCCGGTAATCACGTAGCCATCAACCGCTACGCGCTCGACCTTGCCATCCTTGACCTGCTGGATGAAGTCGGAATAGTTGAGGGTCTGCGGCTCGTTAGGGCTGGAGAAGTTGTTCATCACCGTCACCAGGACAGCCGCGATGATCAACCACAGGATCAGATTCTTTGCCATATCGTTCAATTAACTACCCTCTGAAGCAAGCGCCGCTGATGGCGCGCGCTTCGCATGATATTCACCGGCCTAACTTACTACATTACCTACAACTTGGCAGGCGCCGTCTGTAACCCTTTGTGAAACTCTTCCTACACAATATTCGTTATTTCTCACAGGGCGAAATACGAAAATCCTATTGCCCTGCAAAAAAACCTCGCTTTATTCACTCCGACCGCGGTAGCCCCAAGCCAGCATGTACTGCTCACGGGAACTGCCACGGGACGAGTCCGGCTTGATCATCTGGACCTTGTCGAATTTCTGACGAGCGTCCTTTACGTAAGCATCAAACCCTTCCCCCTGAAAAACCTTGATCACGAAATTACCACCCGGCTTGAGTATCCGGGCAGCCAGATCAAGAGCCAGCTCGCAAAGAAACATGGCTTTGGGCATATCTACGGCAGGCGTACCACTCATATTGGGGGCCATATCGGAAATCACAAGGTCCACCTGCGAATTACCCACGGCTTCAAGGATACGAGCGAGCACTTCGTCCTGAGTAAAGTCACCCTGGATGAAAGTCACGTCCGGAATGCTGTCCATTTCCAGGATGTCCGAGGCGATCAGACGCCCCTGCCCCCCAATCAGCCGGCTAGTGACCTGCGACCAGCCACCGGGCGCCGCACCCAGGTCGACAACGCTCATGCCCGGACGGATCAGCTTGTATTTCTCCTGGACCTCCAGAAGCTTGTAACTCGCACGCGAGCGGTAGCCATCCTTCTGCGCCTGCTTCACATAGGGGTCATTGACATGTCTTTTCAGCCAACCAAGGCTTGTCTTGGAACGCGCCATTGGGCACCTCGATGATAAGGGTCGTGATTAATTGGGCGGATCCACGAACCCTCGGGTAAAATGGCCGCCATTTTACAGAATCCAGACGAAAGGGTCAGATTATGCCGCTCACTCAAGAGCAGAAGAAACAGTACAAATCCATTGGCCACCATCTGAAACCGGTTTTGATTGTGGCTGACAACGGTTTGACTGAAGGTGTGTTAGCCGAACTTGAACGCGCTTTGGCGGATCACGAGCTGATCAAAATCAAGCTCAACATCCTCGATCGCGAATCGCGCCTGGCATCCATTGCAGAACTGTGCAAGGTCGGCAAGGCGGATCTGGTTCAGGTCATCGGCAAGATGGCACTGATTTACCGCAAGAACTTCAGCGTCAACAAGCAGCTGTCGAACGTCCATCGCTTCAAGTGACGGCAAGGGTCAAGGGTGTGCTTCGCGCACCCTGCCACTCCACCCAGGCACCGGCTGCATGACCAGCACCAGTCCGGAAAAGCCCAAAACAAGATAGCTGAACACCTGCCAACGCTCCGCATCGGGCCACCCGACACGCACCGCGAAGTACATCGCGCAGGCACACAACCCCACCAGCAACAGCTGGCCACGAATATCGCGCCATAGACTGGCACGACCCTCGGCCTGAATCAGCACCAAAGCCTGGAAAACCAGACACACTGTGGTAAACCCCACCAACAGTGCATTCAGGGTGCCTGCAATTTCGTCGATCAACAGCGGTGCCAGGCCAATCAGCCGCAGCACCGGCAGCAGACCGATGTGCAACAACCACAGGCCGCCAACCCACAACATCTGAGTCAGCTGCCAAAGCATTGCGCCCGCACGAAGCAGGCGCCTGCTTTTACTATCAGATGTGGCGAACTTCGACAATCTCGTACTCGATAACGCCGCTCGGCGTTTTGACCGCGACCACGTCACCCTCTTCCTTGGCGATCAAGGCGCGGGCGATGGGCGAACCGACGGAGATCTTGCCGAGCTTGATGTCTGCCTCGTCCTCACCAACGATCTGGTAGGTCACGCTTTCATCCGTCTCGACGTTAGCGATCTCCACGGTCGTGCCGAAAATCACCTTGCCGGTGTGGGTAATGGTCGTGACATCAATCACCACGGCGTTTTGCATGCGGCCTTCGATGTCACGGATCCGCGCCTCAACCATACCCTGCTGCTCGCGAGCAGCGTGGTATTCGGCGTTTTCCTTCAAGTCACCCAACTCACGGGCCGTACCGATGTCCTGGCTGAGCTTCGGACGAACGACCTTGGTCAGGTGAGCATGTTCTTCTTCCAGGGCGCGAGCGCCCTGAACGGTCATGGGGTACTTCGTTATGCTCATGCCTTCAATCCTGCGTGTAGATCCTGCAAGCGACGTACGGTCTTCTCGGGACCGAACTTCAGCGCTTCGCAGATCGCTTCGCCAGCAGCAATGGTCGTGGTGCAGTAAATCTTGTGCTGCAGGGCGTTGCGACGAATGGAGTAGGAGTCAGCGATCGATTGACGACCTTCAGTGGTGTTGATGATCAAGGTGACTTCGTCATTCTTGATCATGTCGACCACGTGCGGACGACCCTCGGTCACCTTGTTCACGCGGCGCACTTTCAGGCCTGCGGCTTCGATCAGCTTGGCAGTACCGGCGGTAGCGACCACTTCGAAGCCCAAGTTGATCAGATCACGGGCCACGCCTGCAACCAGTGGCTTGTCGTCGTCGCGCACACTGATAAACGCAGTACCGCCGGTCGGCAGCACTTCACTGGCACCCATCTGGGCTTTGGCAAACGCTTCGCCGAAGGTATCGCCCACGCCCATCACTTCACCGGTGGACTTCATCTCAGGGCCGAGAATCGGGTCAACGCCAGGGAACTTGGCGAATGGGAACACCGCCTCTTTCACGCTGTAGAAGTTAGGAATGATTTCCTTGGTGAAACCGATTTCCTTCAGGGTTTTACCGGCCATGACGCGGGCCGCGATCATGGCCAGGGAAACACCGATGCACTTGGATACGAAAGGAACGGTACGCGAAGCACGCGGGTTGACTTCAATCACGTAGATGTCGTCGCCCTGCAGCGCCAACTGTACGTTCATCAGGCCGACCACACCCAGCTCCAGGGCCATTTTCTTGACCTGTTCGCGCATCTCGTCCTGGATATGCGCAGGCAGCGAGTACGGCGGCAGCGAACATGCGGAGTCACCGGAGTGAACGCCAGCCTGCTCGATGTGCTGCATGATTGCGCCGATCACCACGTCTTTGCCGTCACAGACAGCATCAACGTCCATTTCGATGGCGCAGTTGAGGAAGTGATCCAGCAGCACCGGGCTGTCGTTGGACACTTGAACCGCTTCACGCAGGTAGCGCTTGAGCTCTTCTTCTTCGTAAACGATTTCCATCGCACGACCGCCCAGTACGTAGGACGGGCGCACCACCAGCGGGTAGCCGATCTTGGCAGCTGCACGGATCGCTTCGTCTTCGCTGCGCACGGTAGCGTTTGGCGGCTGACGCAGGTTCAGGCGCTGAACCATTTGCTGGAAGCGCTCACGGTCTTCGGCACGGTCGATGGCATCAGGGCTGGTGCCGATGATCGGCACGCCTGCGGCTTCGAGGGCACGTGCCAGCTTCAGCGGGGTCTGGCCGCCGTACTGGACGATCACGCCTTTCGGCTTCTCGACGCGGACGATTTCCAGCACGTCTTCCAGGGTCACTGGTTCGAAGTACAGGCGATCGGAAGTGTCGTAGTCGGTAGAAACGGTTTCCGGGTTGCAGTTGACCATGATGGTCTCGTACCCGTCATCGCGCAGAGCCAGCGCCGCGTGTACGCAGCAGTAGTCGAACTCGATGCCCTGGCCGATACGGTTCGGACCACCACCCAGGATCATGATCTTGTCGCGACCCGATGGCGCGGCTTCGCACTCTTCTTCGTACGTCGAGTACAGATAAGCAGTGTCGGTAGCGAACTCGGCGGCGCAGGTGTCGACGCGCTTGTAGACCGGGAACACTTCAAGCTTGTGGCGATGGGCACGCAGGCTCTTCTCGGTCACACCCAGCAGCTTGGCCAGACGCTGATCGGAGAAGCCTTTGCGCTTGAGGCGGAACATCAGGTCGCGGTCGATGCTGGTCAGGCCCAGGGTCTTGACCTTCTCTTCTTCCTTGATCAGGTCTTCCATCTGCACCAGGAACCAAGGGTCGATCATGGTCATGCCGAAGATGTCTTCAACACTCATGCCGGCGCGCATGGCGTCCGCCACGTACCAGATACGCTCGGCGCCCGGCACGGTCAGCTCGCGCTTGAGCACGCTCATGCTTTCCGGGTTGGCCAGGTCGACTTTCTCGTCCAGACCGCAAACACCGACTTCCAGGCCGCGCAGTGCTTTCTGCAGGGATTCCTGGAAGGTACGGCCGATGGCCATCACTTCACCGACCGACTTCATTTGAGTGGTCAGGCGCGCGTCAGCCTTGGAGAACTTCTCGAAGGCGAAGCGTGGCAGCTTGGTGACGACGTAGTCGATGGACGGTTCGAAGGACGCCGGGGTCTTGCCGCCAGTGATGTCGTTCGACAGCTCGTCGAGGGTGTAGCCCACAGCCAGTTTGGCCGCGACCTTGGCGATCGGGAAACCAGTGGCTTTCGACGCCAGCGCCGAGGAACGCGATACACGCGGGTTCATCTCGATCACGACCATGCGGCCAGTGTTCGGGCAGATGCCGAACTGAACGTTCGAACCACCTGTTTCAACGCCGATCTCGCGCAGTACCGCCAGGGAGGCGTTACGCAGGATCTGGTATTCCTTGTCGGTCAGGGTCTGTGCAGGCGCCACGGTGATCGAGTCACCGGTGTGCACGCCCATCGGGTCGAAGTTTTCGATGGAGCAGACGATGATGCAGTTGTCCTTCTTATCGCGGACAACCTCCATTTCGTATTCTTTCCAGCCGATCAGGGATTCGTCGATCAGCAGCTCTTTGGTCGGCGACAGGTCCAGACCACGGGCGCAGATTTCTTCGAATTCTTCACGGTTGTAAGCGATACCGCCGCCGGTGCCGCCCATGGTGAAGGACGGACGAATGATGCACGGGAAGCCAAGCTTCTCGAGGACCGCGTTGGCCTCTTCCATGCTGTGAGCGATACCGGAGCGTGGGCACGCCAGGCCGATAGATTTCATGGCCTTGTCGAAACGCGAGCGGTCTTCAGCCTTGTCGATGGTGTCGGCGTTGGCACCGATCATCTCAACGCCGAACTTCTCCAGAACGCCTTCGCGCTCCAGGTCCAGGGCGCAGTTCAGGGCGGTCTGGCCGCCCATGGTTGGCAGCAGCGCGTCCGGACGCTCTTTCTCGATGATCTTGGCAACGGTCTGCCACTTGATCGGTTCGATGTAGGTAGCGTCGGCCATGGCCGGGTCAGTCATGATGGTGGCCGGGTTGGAGTTCACCAGGATGACGCGGTAACCCTCTTCGCGCAGGGCCTTGCAGGCCTGGGCGCCGGAGTAGTCGAATTCGCAGGCCTGGCCGATCACGATCGGGCCAGCGCCGAGAATCAGGATGCTTTTAATGTCTGTACGTTTTGGCATGGGTTTGTCACTCAAATCCGCAGGTCAGTCGGCAAGCCGTCTTGTTCAATCTCTGAAGACTTGAGGGGGCCGCCGGTATCGGGACCACCCTCAAGCTTTGCAACATCAGGGCGAGCGATCAGCGTCGCTTGGCCATCTCGTTGATGAAGCGATCAAACAAAGGCGCTACGTCGTTCGGGCCAGGGCTGGCTTCAGGGTGACCCTGGAAGCTGAAGGCGCTCTTGTCGGTACGCTCGATCCCTTGCAGGGTGCCGTCGAACAGCGATTTGTGGGTCGCACGAACGTTGGCCGGCAGGGTGGCTTCGTCTACGGCAAAACCGTGGTTCTGGCTGGTAATCATCACCACGCCGGTGTCCAGATCCTGGACCGGGTGGTTGGCACCGTGGTGACCATGACCCATTTTCAGGGTCTTGGCGCCGGAGGCCAGGGCCAGCAACTGGTGACCAAGGCAGATGCCGAACACCGGAATCTCGGTTTCCAGCACATCCTTGATCGCCTGGATCGCATAGTCGCAAGGCTCCGGATCGCCAGGGCCGTTGGACAGGAATACGCCGTCCGGCTTCAGAGCGAGCACGTCAGCCGCTGGCGTTTGGGCCGGCACCACAGTGACTCGGCAGCCGCGCTCGACCAACATGCGCAGGATGTTCAACTTGACGCCGTAGTCGTAGGCGACCACGTGATACGGCAGCTCGGAGGCTTCGATGGTGGCATGGCTGTCGGTTTTCAGGTCCCAGACAGTCGAACGCCACTCGTAATTCTCTGTGGTGCTGACGACTTTCGCCAGGTCCATGCCTTTCAGGCCTGGGAAGCCCCGGGCGGCGGCGATGGCGGCCTCTTCGGAAATGTTGTCACCGGCCATGATGCAGCCGTTCTGTGCGCCTTTTTCACGCAGGATGCGGGTCAGGCGACGAGTGTCGATACCGGCGATTGCCACAACGTTGTTGGCTTTCAGGTAGTCGGACAGAGGCATGGTGCTACGCCAGTTGCTCGCAACCAGTGGCAGGTCACGGATGACCAGGCCAGCGGACCAAACGCGGTTGGACTCGGCGTCTTCCGGCGTGGTGCCGGTGTTGCCGATGTGCGGGTAAGTCAGGGTAACGATCTGTTGGGCGTAGGAAGGATCGGTAAGGATTTCCTGATAGCCGGTCATTGCGGTGTTGAACACCACCTCACCAACGGTTTGACCGTCGGCTCCAATGGCTTCGCCGCGAAAAATGCTGCCATCAGCAAGGGCGAGTATGGCTGGCTTAGTCAAGAAGACCTCCCGTAAATAAAGCCTGAAAGGGCGATCGCAGGTTGTAAAAAAGCGGAGTGACGTATGGACACGTCACCCCGCTTCTTCACTGAATTATTCTGCGCGCTTTTAGTGGACACACTAAAGCTATAGCTTACAGAAAAAGGCATTTTTGGTCTACCGCCAATGAGCCCGAAAGGCCAGAGAATGCGACAGGACGTCGCTTGGCGGTGTAAAACCGGACTCAAGCACATGACTCAAGCCCGGTTTAAACAGCATTTTAACGCAGATCGAGCACGTCTTGCATGTCGTAAAGACCAGGCTCACGACCCTCCAGCCACAATGCAGCACGCACCGCACCCTTGGCGAAGGTCATGCGACTGGACGCCTTGTGAGTGATCTCCAGGCGCTCTCCTTCACAGGCAAACAGCACGGTATGATCACCCACCACATCACCACCACGAACAGTGGCAAAACCGATGGTCTCGCGCTCGCGCGCACCGGTGTGGCCCTCGCGACCATAGACGGCAACCTTCTGCAGGTCGCGATCAAGAGCACTGGCAATGACCTCACCCATGCGCAACGCCGTGCCTGAAGGCGCGTCGATCTTGTGCCGGTGGTGAGCCTCGATGATTTCGATATCCGCCTCATCGCCCAATACGCGAGCCGCCATATCCAGCAACTTCAGCGACAGGTTCACACCCACGCTGAAGTTCGCAGCGAACACGATCGGGATGTCTTTACCGGCCTCGGCCAGCAACTGCTTTTGCTCAGCATCCAACCCCGTCGTACCGATCACCATGGCTTTTCCCGCCTTGCGGCAGAACGCCAGGTTTTTCAGCATGACTTCCGGCAGGGTGAAGTCGATCAATACGTCGAACTCATCCGCTACCGCATCCAGGTTACCGGACAACGGCACCCCGATACGCCCCAGCGAAGCCAGCTCACCGGCATCCACGCCAATCAGCGTACTGCCGGGGCGAACGATGGCCGCGGTCAGACCGGTGAGCGGCGCGCGCTGCTGCACCGCC
This sequence comes from Pseudomonas sp. MIL9, assembly GCF_016887925.1. Classification (NCBI taxonomy): domain Bacteria; kingdom Pseudomonadati; phylum Pseudomonadota; class Gammaproteobacteria; order Pseudomonadales; family Pseudomonadaceae; genus Pseudomonas; species Pseudomonas sp. MIL9. The sequence goes on from NZ_JAFEHE010000004.1 coordinate 56,468, forward strand.
TCGACCAGAATCTTGCCCATGCGCCCGGCAGCGCCCATCACAGCTATACGTCGCATGACGACTCCTTACAGATCGCCGAAGAAGCGCTTCACGCCTTCGAACCAGCCAGTGGTTTTCGGCGAGTGACTGTTGTCATCCGCCAGCGAGCTACGGAACTCCTCGAGCATTTCGCGCTGACGACGGCTCAGGTTAACCGGGGTCTCGACCGCCACGCGGCACATCAAGTCACCGGCACCGCCGCCACGCACAGGCGCAACGCCCTTGCCACGAACACGGAATTGCTTGCCGGTCTGAGTCCCTTCAGGAATTTTCAGCTTGACCCGACCATCAAGGGTCGGAATCTCCAGCTCACCACCCAACGCGGCATCGACGAAGCTGATCGGTACTTCGCAGAACAGATGCTTGCCGTCACGCTGGAAGATCGCGTGTTCGCGCACATTGATCACGACATACAGGTCACCGGTCGGACCGCCCTGCGCACCCGCCTCGCCTTCGCCAGACAGACGAATGCGGTCACCGGTATCAACACCGGCAGGCACTTTTACCGACAGGGTCTTGTACTCTTCGACGCGACCTTCGCCGTGGCAGGAATCACACGGATCGGAAATAATCTTGCCCTGGCCATGGCACCGCGGGCAGGTCTGCTGCACCGAGAAGAAACCTTGCTGCATGCGCACCTGACCGATACCGCCACAGGTCGGGCAGGTCACCGGAGAGGAGCCTTTCTTGGCGCCCGAGCCATCGCACGGCTTGCAGTTAACCAGCGTTGGAACGCGGATATTCACAGTCGTGCCGCGCACCGCTTCTTCCAGGTCCAGCTCCAGCGTGTAACGCAGGTCACTGCCGCGCTGGGCGCCGCCACGGGAACCACCGCGACCGCCACCGAAGAAGTCACTGAAGACATCACCAAAGATATCGGAGAAGTTCTGACCGCCAAAACCGGCACCACCGCCACCCATGCTCGGGTCAACACCCGCATGACCATACTGATCGTAGGCCGCACGCTTGCTGGAATCGGACAGCACTTCGTAGGCCTCGTTGGCCTCTTTGAATTTCTCTTCCGACGCTTTGTCATCGGGATTACGGTCCGGGTGGTGCTTCATCGCCAGGCGGCGGTAGGCCTTTTTCAGGTCTGCCTCGCTTGAGCCTCGTTCAACACCCAATACTTCGTAATAGTCACGCTTTGCCATAAGTCTTTTGCACTCTTGAGGACGTTCGACAAACCTCTCCTGAGCCTCGCCAAACTCGTTGAGCCCCAATACAGGCCCGGACCCAACTCACGTCAATTCAACGATCCTGGTCTTTGATTCGATGCGGTACTTGCGGCTCGGAAAGCAGGAGCATTCCCGGCCATACCATCAGCACTCGAACGTTGTCGCATGCTGTAAAAATTCGCTTGCTCCAGACACGCCAACGCGGGAGCAAGCTCCCGCGCGGCGACATCCTACCAGTCACCGCCCCAAGGCAGCCAACCGGCCGACCAACAACTTACTTGTGGTCTTTGACTTCTTCGAACTCAGCGTCGACGACGTCGTCAGCTTTTTCAGCCGATTCAGCGTGCTGTGCAGCGCCTTCAGCGGGTTGAGCCTGTTCGGCGTACATCTTCTGAGCCACTGGCGCGGAGACCTTGGACAGCTCTTCAACCTTGGCTTCGATCGCAGCTTTGTCGTCACCTTTAACAGCGGCTTCCAAAGCAACGACAGCAGCCTCGATCGCAGCCTTCTCTTCAGCGCTCACCTTGTCGCCAGCGTCGGCAACCATTTTGCGAGTCGAGTGAACCAGTGCATCACCCTGGTTACGGGCAGCGGCCAGCTCTTCGAACTTGCGATCTTCCTCGGCGTTGGCCTCGGCATCACGCACCATGCGCTCGATCTCTTCATCGGACAGACCGGAGTTGGCCTTGATCACGATCGACTGAGTCTTGCCAGTGGCCTTGTCTTTCGCGCCCACATGCAGGATGCCGTTGGCGTCGATGTCGAAGGTCACTTCGATTTGTGGCACGCCACGTGGTGCTGGCGGAATCTCGGCCAGGTCGAACTTGCCCAGGGACTTGTTCTGCGCCGCTTGCTTACGCTCACCTTGCAGCACGTGAATGGTCACGGCGCCCTGGTTGTCGTCGGCTGTCGAGAACACTTGCGATTTCTTGGTAGGAATCGTGGTGTTTTTCTCGATCAGCGCAGTCATCACGCCACCCATGGTTTCGATACCCAGGGTCAGCGGGCTGACGTCGAGCAGCAGAACGTCTTTCACGTCACCGGCCAGTACCGCGCCCTGGATAGCAGCACCCATGGCAACCGCTTCGTCCGGGTTAACGTCTTTACGAGCTTCTTTACCGAAGAACTCGGTCACCAGCTTCTGCACCAGTGGCATACGGGTCTGACCGCCGACCAGGATCACGTCGTTGATTGCGCCAACGTCGATACCGGAGTCTTTCAGAGCGATGCGGCAAGGTTCGATGGTGCGTTGAACCAGGTCTTCAACCAGCGCTTCCAGCTTGGCGCGCGAGATTTTCACGTTCAGGTGCTTAGGACCGGTGGCGTCTGCAGTGATGTACGGCAGGTTCACGTCGGTCGACTGAGCGGAAGACAGCTCGATCTTGGCTTTTTCAGCAGCTTCTTTCAGGCGCTGCATCGCCAGCGGGTCACCCTTGAGGTTCATGCCGCTTTCTTTCTTGAACTCGTCGACGAGGTAGTCGATCAGGCGAATGTCGAAATCTTCACCGCCCAGGAAGGTGTCACCGTTGGTGGCCAACACTTCGAACTGGTGCTCGCCATCGACTTCAGCGATTTCGATCACGGAAACGTCGAAAGTACCGCCACCCAGGTCGTAAACGATCACGGTGTGATCGCCCTTGGCCTTGTCCATGCCGTAAGCCAGCGCAGCTGCGGTTGGTTCGTTGATGATACGTTTTACGTCCAGACCAGCAATGCGACCGGCGTCTTTGGTGGCTTGACGCTGGCTGTCGTTGAAGTAGGCCGGAACGGTGATCACCGCTTCAGTCACTGACTCGCCGAGGTAGTCTTCGGCGGTCTTCTTCATCTTCTTCAGAATTTCAGCCGAGATTTGTGGCGGAGCCATTTTCTGGCCGTTCACTTCAACCCAGGCGTCGCCGTTGTCAGCCTTGGCGATTTTGTACGGGACCATCTTGATGTCTTTCTGTACGACTTCTTCGTCGAACTTGCGACCGATCAGACGCTTCACCGCATACAGGGTGTTGTGCGGGTTGGTCACTGCCTGACGCTTGGCCGACTGGCCAACCAGGATCTCGCCATCGTTGGCGTAAGCGATGATCGACGGCGTGGTACGCGCGCCTTCGGCGTTTTCGATAACTTTGGCTACGCCGTTTTCAAGTACGGAGACGCAGGAGTTGGTAGTCCCCAGGTCGATACCGATGATTTTGCCCATGTTCACTCTCCCGAAACTTTGGATTTGGTTGCCGCAGCAGTGATGGATAACTGCGGTAGTAATTAAACGCTTGACTTCTAAATGGGGGCCTTGCGGCTAATTTCAAGCCTGCTCGTCAATCGAAGGCGAAACAGGTGCCGGAGCCTTGCTGACCACGACCATCGCCGGGCGCAGCAGGCGTCCGTTGAGCTGGTAGCCCTTCTGGAACACCTTGAGCACGCTGTTCGGCTCGAGGTCGGCGCTTTCCTGCATTGCCATTGCCTGATGAAGAACGGCATTGAACGGTTCGCCGTGCGGGTCGATCGCTTCCAACTGATAACGCTTCAGGGTGTCCTGGAACATTTTCAGTGTGAGCTCGATACCTTCGCGCATCGGACGGATGCTTTCGTCATCCGGGCTGGACAATTCCAGGCCACGCTCCAGGCTGTCGATGATCGGCAGCAGATCGCCGGCAAATTTTTCCAGCGCGAATTTGTGAGCCTTTTCTACATCCTGCTCGGCGCGACGGCGGACGTTCTGCAGATCGGCGGCCACACGCAAAGCCTGATCCTGCGCACCTGCCAGTTGCTCTTCGAGCACTTTTACACGAGCCGCCAAGTCATCACCCGAGGCTTGGGAGGCCTGATCGGCGTCCAGATTTTGCGTATCCACTGCCTGTTCGTCAGCCATAGAATTCTCCTTTCAATATCGTCCGTGAGCTCAACTCACGCTTCTGCCCAGCTATATGGGGCCGCAAAATCCAGCTTCAAGGGGTCTCCTTGCATTAACCCTACAAAAAACACCTGCATTACCATTCCGGGGCGCACTAAGGATTTCGTCGGATCAAGCAAATCGAGCTAATGAGGGGCATTGTCAGTCCGAAACAAAACACTGTATAAATAACCAGACCTAACGCCTGGGAGCGGCCTTTATGCTGGTGCACCTGTCAGTACATAACTACGCCATCGTCGAACATCTCGATCTCGAACTCGATCGCGGGATGAGCGTGATCACAGGGGAAACCGGCGCCGGCAAGTCGATCATGCTCGACGCGCTGGGCCTGACCCTGGGCGATCGCGCCGACAGTGGCGTGGTCCGCCCCGGCGCCGACAAGGCCGATATCCTCGCCACCTTCGACCTGTGTGACATTCCCGAAGCCCGCATCTGGCTCGCCGAGCGCGACCTGGAAAATGACGGCCCGTGCATCCTGCGCCGGGTGATCACCGCCGAAGGTCGTTCGCGCGGCTACATCAATGGCACGCCCTGCCCCCTGGGCGATCTCAAGGCTTTGGGTGAGCTGCTGATCGACATCCACAGCCAGCACGAACACCAATCCCTGCTCAAGACCGACACTCACCGCCGCCTGCTCGACGAATACGCCGGCGCAACGGACCTCGCCCGCCAGGCTCAACTGGCCGCCCAACGCTGGCGCCAGACCCGCCAGGAACTGGAGCGCCTCTCCAACTCGGGCGACGAGCAGCGAGCCCGCCATCAATTGCTCAGTTATCAACTCGAAGAGCTTGAAAACCTGGGCCTGGGCGACAATGAGCTGGAGCAGCTGGAACAGGAACACAAGAACCTGACTAACGCCGAAACCTTGCTGGGCATCTGCCGACAAGTCGTCGAGCAATGCAGCGAGAGTGATTCAGGCAATGTCCTGAACGCCCTGACCGCCAGCCTCAACCGCTTGTCGAGCGTGAACAACTCGATCGGCGCCCTGGGCGAAGCCAGCAGCCTGCTGACCAGCGCGCAAATCCAGGTTGAAGAAGCCATGGGCGAACTGAATCGCTTCCTCGACAATTTCGATGCCGACCCATCACGCCTTCAATATCTCGAGGAGCGACTTGATTCGATCTATACCCTGGCGCGCAAACACCGCATCCAACCGACCGAAGTCGCCGAGATGCAACAGAAGCTGCTGGATGAGATTGAAACCCTGAATGCCAACGACGAATCCATCGAGCGACTGAGCGATGAGTTGGCCGCCTATGCGCGTCACTACCGGGAAAAAGCCCGGGAACTCAGCGAGCTGCGCCACCAGGCCTCGAGCAGTCTGGCCAGTGCCGTGGAGCAGGAAATTCAGCGACTGGGCATGCCCGGTGGACGCTTCACTATCGAGCTACGCCCTAACAGCAGTGACGAGCTCTTGCCCAACGGCCTGGAACAGGTAGAACTGCTGGTGAGCGCCAACCCCGGCCAGCCACTGAAAGCCTTGGCGAAAGTCGCTTCAGGCGGCGAGCTGTCGCGTATCAGTCTGGCCATTCAGGTGATCACCGCACAAACGTCCCGTGTACCGACCCTTGTATTCGACGAAGTGGACGTGGGCATCGGCGGCCCAACCGCCGAAATCGTCGGCCAGCTACTACGTCGCCTGGGGGAACGAGGGCAGGTTCTGACCGTTACCCACTTGCCACAAGTAGCCGCACAAGGTCATCAACATCTGTTTGTGCACAAAGTGCGCGGCGACGACGCCACCCACACTGCCGTCTCCAGACTGAGCAAAAATGATCGTGTCGAAGAAGTCGCACGGATGCTGGGAGGCATCGACCTCACCAAGGAATCCCTGGCTCACGCCAGGAAAATGGTCGTCACCGCGAAGATTTAAGTTCGGCCGAAAGCACGAAGGCGACCCTGGGGTCGCCTTCGTTCGTTTCACGAATCTCAGATTCGCGCGACATGCTTACTTTTTCTTGCGCACGTACAGCACAAGATTGTGATCAACCATTTCGAAACCATATTTCTCGACGATGGCTTTCTGCAGGCGCTCGATTTCTTCGTCGAAGAATTCGATCACTTCGCTGGTCTCGACGTTGACCATATGGTCGTGGTGCTTACCGTCGTCCAGTTCGAAGACCGCGTGGCCTCCGTCGAAGTTATGCCGCACCACAAGGCCAGCTGCCTCGAACTGAGTCAGTACACGGTAAACCGTGGCCAGACCGACGTCCTCGCCAGCCTCCATCAATGCCTTGTACACATCCTCGGCACTCATATGACGCTGCTCGGCGGAATCGAGCATTTGCAGAATTTTGACCCGTGGAAGGGTCACTTTGAGGCCGGCTTTGCGTAGTTCGCTATTTTCAACCATGGTCAGCTTTCTCGCGATGCTGCTTCGCAGCTTCTCTTAATGCGGGTATGATCGGCGTTTACGTTGTCCCAGCCAAGATAGTGGAAGTCGCCCACCGATGCAAAACACCAAGCTCTTGCTAACCAGTTTCACCTTTGTGGGACTGCTCGCACTCGCCGGTTGTTCATTCCCCGGGGTTTACAAAATCGACATCCAGCAGGGCAATGTCGTCACGCAGGACATGATAGACCAGTTGCGCCCGGGAATGACCCGTAAGCAAGTAAGGTTTATCATGGGCAACCCTCTGCTGACCGACACGTTCCATGCCGATCGCTGGGATTATCTGTACAGCCTGCAACCGGGTGGCGGTGAACGCCAACAAGAACGCATTAGCGTCATCTTCAACCCTAATGACCAGCTTGTCAGCCTCTCTGGTGATTTCATGCCAGGCGTGAGTCGCGACGAGGCAATTCTCGGCAAGGACAGCGCCACGACAGTGACCGCTCCAGCAGAGAACGCCGAGAAGCCAAAACCGGAAAAACCGGTCAAACCAGGCTCGCTGCTCGATCAGATCCAGAAAGACGTCGACGGTGTAGAAACCGTTCCGGTCCCGACGCCACAGCCGCTGGACACCTCGCCGCAATAATCTGCAACACAATAAAAAACCCGGCATGCCGGGTTTTTTATTGCCTGGTTTCATACGAGTTACTGAGTCCGCGATTTGGCCTCGGCCGCCTTGGCCGCACGCAGCCGTCGAACCTCTTTCGGATCGGCGAGCAATGGCCGATAAATCTCGATGCGATCCCCTGACTGAACCGCACGCGTATCGGGATCGGTGATCACCTTTCCAAAGATCCCCACCGGGCACCCGGCCAAGTCAAGGTCCGGAAATACCATTCCAATACCGGATGCCACCAGTGCCGCACGAACAGTCGTTCCTGCCGGCACCGTCACTGACAGAAGCACTTGACGATCAACCGCGGCATACACCACTTCGACTTCTTTCAATGCCTCAACCATACATTTGCTTGGCTCGCTGACAGAATGCATCGACCAGTGTGTTGGCCGCCTGATTGAACAACGGCCCCAGGGTCGCGCGAACAATCGGCCCCGCGTAGTCGAATGACAGATCCAGGCTGATCTTGCAGGCCTTCTCACCCAGCGGCTTGAACACCCACACACCATGCAACTGAGTGAACGGCCCCTCTTCAAGGTTCATTTCAATCGACTGACCGGGAACCAGGGTGTTACGCGTCACAAAATGCTGGCTCAGCCCCCCCTTGGCCACCCCAACACTCGCACGCATATGCTCGGTGGAGGCTTCCAGCACTTCGGCTGTCGAGCACCACGGCAGGAATTCCGGATACCGTGCTACGTCGTTAACCAGGTCATACAGCGCTTGCGCCGGATATGGCAGCAAGGCCGAACGTGAAATGTGTGTCGTCATGTCAGCGTTATTTCCACAGCTGTGCGGCAAACACTACGAGAATGCCGATGGGCGCCACATAGCGCATCAAGAACAAGGACAGGGCGAAAATCGCAGGGTTGCGGGTCGCCAATTCGTCGCGCACCGCCTCCCGCCCCATCACCCAGCCTGCGAACACCACGAAACACAAACCACCGAGTGGCAACATGATCCGCGAGGTAAAGAAATCGATCACGCCAAAGAAATCCAGACCGCCCGCGGCTCCCCATTGGTAGAGGTGAAAAAAACCGCCTTCGTTCACGAAAAACTTGGCTTGCTTCCAGATATTGAAAGAAAACACCGTGCCGAGACCGACAAACCAGCAACTGAACGCCAGCCAGAAGGTAACCCAGGCGCGGCTGACTTTTGTCCGCTCGACCAGGTAAGCCACCATCGGCTCGAGCAGAGAAATTGCCGAACTCCATGCCGCAATGGCTACCAGCACGAAGAACACGACGCCCATCAATTGGCCGAAGACCACGTTGCCAAAGGCAAATGGCAAGCTGACAAACATCAGGCCAGGGCCTTCGCTCGGATTCAGGCCTGCGGCGAACACAATCGGAAAAAGTGCCATGCCGGCCACGAGAGAAACCAGGGTATCGAGCAGCGCCACGCCAACCACAGTGCGCGTAATCGACGAGCTCTTCGGCATATAGGCGCCGTAGATCATGATCGAGCCGACGCCCACGCTCAGGGAAAAGAACGCATGCCCCATGGCTGGCAACAAACCATCGAGGACTTTTTCCGGGTGGAAGTCGAACATGAAATGCACGCCCTCCATGAAATGCCCAGTGGTCATGCTGTATCCGAGCAGTACAAGGATCATGACGAACAGCAACGGCATCATGATCCGCAGACTGCGCTCAAGCCCTGCCACCACGCCTTTGGCGATCACCACGGCAGACAACAGCATGAAAATCGTGTGCCAAAGTGTCAGTCGCCATGGATCAGCGATCACATTGCCGAAGTAAGCGCCCACCTGATCCGGCGTCACACCCTGGAAGTCGCCACGCCCCATATCGATGATGTAATCCAGCGACCAACCGCCAACGACGCTATAGAAGGACAGGATCAGCAAAGCCGTGATCATCCCGGCAAAGGCCCCCCAGGACCACTTGCCCGAATGCCCCGCTTCGCGTGCCAGCGCCTTCAGCGCGTTGGCCGGACTCTGTCGGGCACGCCGACCAATCAGGGTTTCAGCCAGCATGACTGGCACCCCGATCAACGCAATACAGGCCAGGAACATCAGCACGAAGGCGCCGCCGCCATAGACGCCAACCATGTACGGAAATTTCCAGATACTACCCAGGCCCACGGCCGAACCGGTCGCAGCGAGTATGAAGACCCAGCGGCTAGCCCAACTGCCGTGGACAGAAACCTTGTCTGTCGACATCGTTATTACGACCAAGCGTTCAAAAATGAGCGCGCATTGTCCGGGATTCAATCAACCTGCTCAAGCACGCAGCAACACCGTAGCCGACTCGCGTGCAACTCCCTATAATGCCGCCCCTATGGCTAAACAGAAGAAACACCCAACAGGGACCATCGCGCAAAATAAAAAGGCGCGACACGATTACTTCATCGAACATCGGTTCGAGGCTGGTCTGGTCCTGGCCGGCTGGGAAGTAAAAAGTCTGCGGGCGAGCAAGCTGCAACTGGTCGACAGTTACGTGCTGCTCAAGGATGGCGAAGCCTGGCTGCTCGGCAGTCACATTACGCCCCTGATGACCGCCAGCACCCACGTCATCGCCGACCCGACCCGCACCCGCAAGCTGCTGCTCAACCGGCGCGAGCTGGACAAGCTGTCCGCCGCCGTGCAGCAAAAGGGTTACGCCTGCGTGTGTCTGTCCTGGTACTGGAGCAAGCACATGGTCAAGTGCGAGATCGCTCTGGGCAAGGGCAAGAAGGAATACGACAAGCGTGATACCGAGCGCGAGCGCGATGCCGGCCGCGAGTTGCAGCGTGCGGTGCGCAACAAGGGCAAGGAAGAGTAATTTTCCAGCCTGGTCGCTGCTTTTGTGGCGAGGGAGCTTGTTCCCTCGCCACATTGAATCTCATGACGACAGCTACATTCCCTTGCGCCGCTCCGCCCGAGCCATGCGCTGCACTTCCTGACGCACTTCCTCCAGCACTTCCTGCACATACAGGATGTGTCGGCTGGAAACTTCGCGCGCCTGTTCCGCACGACCCTCGACAATCGCCAGGTACAGCTCGCGATGCTGTGTGATCAGCATGTCCCGGGTTTCGGTACGCTGCTTGTACATGCCGCCGATGTTGGTCACCACGTTGCGCTTGAGCAAATCAAACAACCCACGAATGGTGTGCAACAACACGGCGTTATGGCTGGCCTCAGCGATCGCCAGGTGAAACTTCGCGTCCGCCGCGCCCTCTTCCGCCCGGCTCACTTCATCGTGACGTGAATAGCAGTCCTGCAACTCGTTAAACGCCGCCGTGAGCCGCTCACGATCAACATCCGTGGCGCGTAACGCAGCGTAATAGGCACAGGACGCTTCAAGGGTATGGCGAAACTCCAATAGATCGCGCTGCGCTTCAGGATTGCTCTCCAGCAAATGCAGCAATGGATCGCTGAAGGTTGTGCCCAGGGACTCCACCACGTAGTTGCCGCCACCCTGACGGCTGACCAACAACCCCTTGGCAGCCAGCTTTTGTATGGCCTCACGCAATGAAGGGCGAGACACACCGAACTGCTCGGCCAATACGCGCTCGGCCGGCAAGCGCTCGCCTGCCTTCAGCGTGCCCTCGAGAATCATGCCCTCAAGTCGCTCGACAATATCGTCAGACAAACGGCGCTGACGAATCTGATCAAACCCCATAACTCAATTTCTCCACGGTCCCGACGATTCGCCGGCGGCTCTATTCTGGCCTATCGGCGCAGCGCCGACACCTGCCAGACAGCAATTGCACAAGCAGATCAGACGACCCGAACACGCAGGCATTCGACAAGAATTTTAGAGCGGCAAATTGACACACCGCCTCCAAGGCTTTTACCCTAGCCAACAGCGATTGTAAATTGGTATTACCAATTAACCAAGAACGCTGATCAGTGCCTGACCAACAACAATTAGGGGCCACCCCATATGCAAACCTGGCAACAGCTCTACAGCCCGCTCGGCAGCCTCGGCTTGTCCGCCCTCGCGGCCGTTATCCCTATCGTATTTTTCTTCCTGGCCCTGGCCGTATTCCGCCTTAAAGGCCACGTGGCCGGCAGCATCACCCTGGCCTTGTCGATTCTGGTGGCAATCTTTGCCTTCCAGATGCCGGTCGACATGGCATTCGCCGCCGCCGGATACGGCTTCGCCTACGGTCTGTGGCCAATTGCCTGGATCATCGTGGCCGCCGTGTTCCTCTACAAACTGACGGTCAAGAGCGGGCAGTTCGAAATCATTCGCAGCTCCGTGCTGTCGATTACCGACGACCAGCGCCTGCAAGTGCTGTTGATCGGCTTCTGCTTTGGCGCCTTCCTGGAAGGTGCAGCCGGTTTCGGCGCGCCGGTCGCAATTACCGCCGCGCTGCTGGTCGGGCTGGGCTTCAATCCACTGTACGCCGCAGGCCTGTGCCTGATCGCGAACACCGCGCCAGTGGCGTTCGGCGCCCTGGGCATTCCGATCATCGTTGCCGGGCAAGTGACTGGTATCGATGCGTTCAAGATCGGCGCCATGGCCGGTCGTCAACTGCCGCTGCTGTCGCTGTTCGTGCCGTTCTGGCTGGTGTTCATGATGGACGGCCTGCGGGGTGTCCGCGAGACCTGGCCGGCAGCACTGGTGGCGGGCTTGAGCTTTGCCGTCACCCAGTTCTTCACCTCGAACTTCATTGGCCCGGAACTGCCGGACATCACCTCGGCCCTCGCCAGCCTGATTTCCCTGACGCTGTTCCTGAAGGTCTGGCAGCCGAAACGCGCCGCCGGCCAACACATCGCCGGCGCCGTCTCGGCGTCCGTGGTCACCGCCAGCGCCGGCGGCTTTGGTCAGAAGCGCACCTCCGTCGCTTCGCCTTACAGCCTGGGTGAAATCTTCAAAGCCTGGTCGCCGTTCCTGATCCTGACCGTACTGGTCACCATCTGGACCCTGAAACCGTTCAAGGCCATGTTCGCCGCCGGCGGCTCGATGTACAGCTGGGTGTTCAACTTCGCCATTCCGCACCTGGACCAGATGGTGATCAAAGTTGCACCGATCGTCGCAACGCCGACGGCTATTCCGGCGGTGTTCAAGCTTGACCCGATCTCTGCGACCGGCACGGCGATTTTCTTCTCGGCGCTGATCTCGATGCTGATTCTGAAGATCAACATCAAAACTGGTCTGACCACTTTGAAAGAGACCTTCTACGAACTGCGCTGGCCGATCCTGTCCATCGGCATGGTGCTGGCGTTCGCTTTCGTCACCAACTACTCGGGCATGTCCTCGACCATGGCCCTGGTATTGGCAGCCACTGGCGCCGCGTTCCCGTTCTTCTCGCCATTCCTCGGCTGGCTCGGTGTGTTCCTGACCGGTTCCGACACTTCGTCCAACGCCCTGTTCAGCTCGCTACAGGCGACCACCGCGCACCAGATCGGCGTTAACGACACCCTGTTGGTGGCGGCGAACACCAGCGGCGGCGTGACCGGCAAGATGATCTCGCCACAATCGATCGCCGTGGCCTGCGCCGCGACGGGCCTGGTGGGCAAAGAATCGGACCTGTTCCGCTTCACCCTCAAGCACAGCCTATTCTTTGCAACGATCGTCGGCCTGATCACATTGGCCCAGGCCTACTGGTTCACCGGCATGCTGGTGCACTAAACGCCACAAGCGGCATGGAAAAAACCGACGCCGGACCACGATTCCGGCGTCAGCTATTCACCACCCGGTCTGTAAGGCTGCTGAAAGAATCATTCTCTATATTCAGCAGCCTCAGCGGACGGATAACCGGGATCACCCGGAGACACGCCTGATGAGCGAACTTTTTTACAACGCTGTGCCGAATGCGACCCGTGTCGCCCCGCCACTGCCCGAGCCTCGGCAATACCCCAGCGAAAAACCGCAAAGGGTCTACCTGTTCGGGACCTGCGTAGTGGATTTGTTCTACCCGGAAGCCGGAATGGACGCGATCCACTTGCTGGAACGCGAAGGCATCCGTGTCGAGTACCCGCAAGGGCAAAGCTGCTGCGGCCAACCGGCCTACACCTCGGGTTACACCGAGCAGGCAAGGACCGTGGCACGCTCGCAACTGGCGCTGTTCGCCGGGGATTATCCGGTGGTGGTACCGTCCGGTTCGTGCGCTGGCATGTTGCGTGAACACTATGCCGACTTGTTCAAGGACGAGCCGCAAACGTTGAAACAGGTTCAGGCACTGGCGGCCAGAACCTACGAACTCGCCGAATTCCTGCTGCATGTCTGCAAGGTGCGGCTCAAGGACAGCGGCGAGCCCGTGAAAGTGGCGTTGCATACCTCATGCTCGGCACGCCGGGAAATGAACACCCACTTGCATGGCCGCGAGTTGCTCGCGCAACTGAGCAATGTGGAGCGGGTGGAGCATAGCCACGAAAGTGAATGCTGTGGCTTCGGTGGGACTTTCAGCGTCCGTATGCCGGACATTTCCGGCGCGATGGTGGCCGACAAGACCCGGTCGTTGAAGGAGTCCGGCGCGCACAAGGTACTCAGTGCCGACTGCGGTTGCCTGATGAACATCAATGGCTCGCTGGAAAAACAGAAGGAAGCGCTGCGCGGCCAACATCTGGCCAGTTTCCTTTGGCAGCGTACCGGAGGTGCCCGATGAGCACTTCCACGATTATTCCTACGGTCGCCGTAGAAGAAGATTTCCGCACCCGCGCTCACGAAGCGTTGGGTGACACGCAATTGCGAAACAACTTTCGCAAGGCGATGGATTCACTGATGACAAAACGGGCAGCGGCGTTCAGCGATGCCCATGAAAGAGAACATTTGCGAGCACTGGGCAATGCCGTCCGCGCCCGAGCATTATCCAAGTTGCCCGACCTGCTCGAGCAACTTGAACAGAACCTGACCCGCAACGGTGTGAAAGTGCACTGGGCGGAAACGGTGGACGAAGCCAATGGCATCGTCCTCTCGATCATCCGCGCTCACGAGGGGCGGCAAGTGATCAAGGGCAAATCGATGGTCAGCGAAGAAATGGAGATGAACCATTTCCTCGCTGATCAGGGCATTGAATGCCTTGAATCGGACATGGGCGAATACATCGTCCAGCTCGACAACGAGAAGCCTTCACACATCATTATGCCGGCGATCCACAAGAACGCCGGTCAGGTCGCGTCCTTGTTCCACGACAAACTTGGCGTGGAATACACCAAGGACGTTGACCAACTCATTCAGATCGGTCGCAGGGTCCTGCGGCAGAAGTTCTTCGAAGCGGACATCGGCGTCTCCGGTGTCAACTTCGCCGTGGCCGAAACCGGCACCCTGCTGCTGGTGGAAAACGAAGGCAACGGCCGCATGACCACCACGGTGCCGCCGGTGCATATCGCCGTCACCGGCATCGAGAAAGTCGTGGAGAACCTGCGCGACGTGGTGCCACTGCTGTCATTGCTGACCCGCTCGGCCCTGGGCATTCCGATCACCACTTACGTCAACATGATCTCCGGCCCACGCAAGGCGCATGAGCTCGACGGCCCGCAGGAAGTGCATCTGGTCTTGCTCGACAACGGTCGCAGCCAGGCCTTTGCCGACAGCGAATTGCGCCAGACCCTGAACTGTATTCGCTGCGGCGCCTGCATGAACCACTGCCCGGTCTACACCCGAATCGGCGGCCATGCCTATGGCGAGGTTTACCCTGGCCCTATCGGAAAAATCATCACCCCGCACATGGTCGGCCTGGCGAAAGTCCCGGACCACCCGAGCGCCTCGTCGCTGTGCGGCGCCTGTGGTGAAGTGTGCCCGGTAAAGATTCCGATCCCTTCATTGCTGCGTCGCCTGCGCGAAGAGAACGTCAAAGCCCCGGACAGCCCCCATCAAGTGATGCGCGGCCAGGGCAGCAAGTATTCGCGCAAAGAGAGATTCATCTGGAACGCCTGGGCGAAACTAAACAGTTCGCCGACGCTGTATCGCCTGTTCGGATTCTTCGCCACACGCCTGCGCGCCCTCACACCGAACAATGTTGGCCCGTGGACACAGAACCACAGCGCACCGAAACCCGCTGCCCGCTCATTGCATGACATGGCCCGCGAGCATCTGGCCAAACAGGGAGATCGTTGATGAGCGCCAAGCAAAATATCCTCGCCAAATTGCGTAAAAGCCTGACAGGCACCACGCCGGTAACTGACAACTTCGACGTCGATCTGGTGACGCAGCCCTACACCTACGCGCCGGAGCAACGCATCGCTCAATTACGCAAATTGATGGAAGCAGTGCACACGGAAATCCATCTGACCTCGGGTGAAGACTGGCCTGCGCTGCTCGCGCAATTGCTGCAAGAGCGGCAGTTACCGAGTCTGCTGATCGCACCGACGACGCCCCATGGTCAACGCATCACTCAACACTGGTCGAATAATCCGCACCTGCCGACACTCAAAGCCTACGACCGTCCCGTCGAGGAGTGGAAAGCCGAACTGTTCAACGACACCCCGGCCAGCCTGACCGCCACCCTCGGCGCAATCGCTGCCACAGGCAGCCTGATCCTCTGGCCGACGCGGGAAGAGCCGCGATTGATGAGCCTCGCGCCACCGGTGCATTTCGCCCTGCTCAAGGCGAGCGGGATTCGCGACAACTTCTATCAGGTGCAGCAGGAGTTCGAATGGGCCGAAGGCATGCCGACCAATGCGTTATTGGTGTCCGGCCCGTCGAAGACTGCCGACATCGAACAGGTGCTGGCCTACGGCGCCCATGGTCCGAAAGACCTGGTGGTATTGATCCTGGAGGACCAATGAGTCTACCGGCCGCTTTTCTGCGTGATGCACAGCAACTGATTCCACAGGAACGACGCTTCGACGACCCGTTGTCGACGCTGGCCTTCGGCACCGACGCCAGTTTCTATCGACTGATTCCAAAACTGGTGATTCGCGTCGAATCCGAAGAAGAAGTCGTCACGCTGCTGAAACTGGCCCAGCGTGACCGGGTGCCGGTGACGTTCCGCGCTGCCGGTACCAGTCTTTCTGGCCAGGCGATCAGCGATTCGGTGCTGATCGTGCTGGGCGATAACTGGAACGGTCGCGAGATCCGTGGCCAGGGCACACAAATCCGCCTGCAACCCGGCGTGATCGGCGCCCAGGCCAATGCCTGGCTGGCGCCGTTCGGGCGCAAGATCGGCCCCGATCCGGCCTCGATCAATGCCTGCAAAATCGGCGGCATCGTCGCTAACAACGCCAGCGGCATGTGCTGCGGCACTGCGCAAAACACCTATCACACGTTGGCCGGGATTCGTCTGGTGCTGGCCGATGGCAGTCGCGTCGATACCGAAGACGCCGCCAGCGTCGCGGCATTTCGCCAGAGCCATGCCCCGCTGCTGGAGCGTCTGGCGACATTGGGTCGCGAGACACGCGCAAACACCGAACTGGCAGCAAAGATTCGCCACAAATACCGCCTGAAAAATACTACTGGCCTGTCACTCAATGCCCTGGTGGATTTCGACGAGCCTGTGGATATCTTGAGCCACTTGCTGGTGGGCTCCGAAGGCACACTCGGTTTCATCAGCGCCGTGACTTACGACACGGTGATCGATCACCCGAACAAGGCCTCGGCGCTGATTGTGTTCCCGGATGTGGAAACCTGCTGCAACGCGGTCACCTTGCTGAAAAGCCAACCGGTATCGGCGGTGGAGCTACTGGACCGCCGCAGTTTGCGCTCGGTGCAGGACAAACCCGGCATGCCGGCTTTCGTACAACACTTGTCGAATAATGCCTGCGCCCTGCTGATCGAATCCCGCGCGGCGTCGTCCACGCTACTGCATGAACAACTGGCGCAGATCATGGCGTCGCTGGCATCGTTCCCGGTGGAAAAACAGGTCGATTTCACTGAGGACCCACTGGAAAACGCACGTCTCTGGGCGATCCGCAAAGACACCTTCCCCGCCGTCGGCGCGGTGCGCAAAACCGGTACCACGGTGATCATCGAGGATGTGACCTTCCCGGTGGAACAACTGGCCATTGGCGTGAACCGGCTGATCGAGTTGTTCGACAAACATCATTACGACGAAGCGATCCTGTTCGGACACGCACTGGAAGGCAATCTGCACTTCGTTTTCACCCAGGGCTTCAATAACCCGGAAGAAGTCGCACGCTATCAGGCGTTCATGGACGACGTCGCGCAGTTGGTCGCGGTGGAGTTCGGGGGTTCGCTGAAGGCCGAACACGGTACCGGGCGCAACATGGCACCGTTCGTCGAACTGGAATGGGGCAGCGATGCCTATCAGTTGATGTGGCAACTCAAGCGCCTGCTCGATCCCAACGGCATTCTCAACCCGGACGTGGTGCTCAGCGAAGATCCGCAGATCCATCTGAAGCATCTCAAGCCCTTGCCGGCCGCCGACGAGATTGTGGACAAGTGCATCGAATGCGGCTTCTGCGAACCGGTTTGCCCGTCGAAAGGCCTGACCCTGAGCCCGCGCCAACGCATCGTGATCTGGCGTGACATCCAGGCGAAGAAACGCGCGGGTGTGGACACCACCGAACTCGAAGCGGCTTACGAATATCAAGGCATCGACACCTGTGCCGCCACCGGTCTTTGTGCTCAACGCTGCCCTGTAGGCATCAACACTGGCGAACTGGTGAAAAAGCTTCGCGGCCGGCACGCCACACATACGAAAACCGCCAATTGGCTGGAAGGAAATTTCGCTACGGCACTGCAAGGTGCGCGCTTCACCCTGCACGTGGCCAATGGCGCACGAATGTTGCTCGGCGCACCGCGGCTGACCAGGCTGTCCGCTGCGGTCACGCGACTTTCAAAAGGGCAAATCCCGCAATGGACCAATGCCATGCCGCAGCCTGAACGGGCGATTCGCTTCAGCCCGACGGTGTCGGACGAGCGCCCGCGAGTGGTGTACCTGGCCGCATGTGTCTCACGGGCCATGGGGCCGGCGGCCGGCGACAAGGAACAAATGTCGCTGTACGACAAAACCCGCGGCCTGCTGGAAAAGGCCGGTTATCAGGTGGTGTTCCCGGACAATCTGGACAACCTCTGCTGCGGCCAACCCTTCGCCTCCAAAGGCTATGCCGAACAAGCCGAACACAAACGCCAGGAACTGATCGGCGCGCTGCTGCACGCCAGCCGTGGCGGACTCGATCCGATCTACTGCGACACCAGCCCCTGCACCTTGCGCCTGACCCAGGACCTGGGTGATGTCCGACTGGACCTGTACGACCCGGTACGCTTCATCCGTACGCATTTGATGGACCGACTGGACTTCACCCCGCAAGACACACCGATCGCGGTGCATGTCACCTGCAGTACCCAGCACCTCGGGGAAAGCCAGGCGCTGATCGACCTGGCGCGCAAATGCAGCAAAACCGTGATCATCCCCGAAGGCATTCACTGCTGCGGGTTTGCCGGCGACAAAGGGTTCACCACACCCGAGTTGAATGCCCATTCGCTGCGCACCTTGAAAGACGCCGTTCAGTACTGTGGCGAAGGCATCTCCACCAGTCGCACGTGTGAAATCGGCCTGAGCCAGCATGGCGGGATCGACTATCACGGGCTGGTCTATCTGGTGGACCGCGTGACCCAGGCACGCCCGGCACGAGGGTGATGGATTGAACGAGGGGCGTTTTTCGCCCCTCGTTCATCGAAGCAACTGCCCCCCCGCATGACACCGACCCAGCAAAAAAAAACCGAATTCCTGCGCGCGGCTATAGTCATTTAGCTAGGCCCACGTGAAAGGGCTTATAACCACCTCGGCCAGCGGCCCGAATTACCGGCAGCACCGAGCCCTCATGTGCAAGGAGATACCCATGAAGCACTCTGCAATGGCTGGATTGTTTATCGCTGCGGCACTGCTGGCATCCCCGGTTTTCGCGGCAGACAAGGATCTTTGTACGGCGAACATTCAACAGATAAGCGATTTCGTGGACAGTGCACCCTCCATACCGGAAGGCTCCCTGAACAACGTCAAGGATGCTTTGCAAAAAGCCAAAGCAGCCCAGGCAGCCGGCAACGACAAGGATTGCGTGGAAATCTCCTCCGGCATAATCACCAAAATGCAGATTCGAAATCCAACCCGTAACTGATGCCAGGCGGGGCCAACCTTCGGGTTGGCCTTCCACCCCACATTGGCGTAGACTACGCAGGCTTGTTGCTCATTCAGATTCACGAGCAATGAGTTCGGGGCCGTTTAGGATTCGACGCCGGTCGCGAAACTTTAGGTGCATGCCGAGTTGGTAACAGAACTCGTAAATCCACTGTTGCAACTACTTATAGTTGCCAATGACGACCAATACGGTGCTGCTCTCGCTGCTTAATTGCAGCTGACATGCACTCCTGGTACCTTCGGGTCCAGCAATCATCAGGGGATGTCTGTAAACCCGAAATGATTGTCATATAGAACAGAATCGCCGTGCAGTACGTTGTGGACGAAGCGGCTAAAACTTACACAACTCGCCCAAAGCACCCTGCCCGTCGGGTCGCTGAGGGTTAACTTAATAGACACGGCTACGCATGTAGTACCGACAGCGGAGTACTGGCGGACGGGGGTTCAAATCCCCCCGGCTCCACCAAATACCAGTTTCCACATGTTCCCACATGATCGGAAACACCCCAAGAAGCCCGCCCAGCGCGGGCTTTCTTGTGTCTGGACATTCCCGAATGAATCCACACAGCATTGCGCCCCGTGTATGCCTGCTTGTATGCTCGCCATTAAATTGAAACTGGGGCATACACGCATGAAGCGTTCGGAGATTAAGCGCCGTCCGATGGCTGACACCACTTTGGCCAGCCTTGAGCCAGAAGCCAGCACCTACCGGGAGCTGGATGGCGCCGGGCTCTATTTACGAGTGAAGCCCACGGGCCAGAAATCCTGGGAGCTGCGTTACAAAAAAGCAGATGGAAAATGGTCATGGCTAGGGTTGGGAGGCTACGGCAAAGGCAGCCACCAGTTGACCGGCGAACAAGCGCGCCAGAAGGCAGCAGAGCTACGCGACAGCACAATGAAAGATGGCAGCATGCTCGCCACCCAGCGCGCGCAAAAAGCAGCGGAACGCGAAGCCGCCAACAACACTTTCGAGCATCTGGCACGCGAGTGGTACGCCAACAAACGCAAAGGCTGGAGTGCCGGCACTGCAACCCGAACCATTGGCGCCCTGGAGCTGCATGTGTTTCCGATCTTCGGCAAGCGGCCCTATCAGGGGGTTCTGCCAATGGAGTGGATGGAGTTCCTGCGCGGCATGGAGCAAACCGGGATTGTCGAACAGACCAGCCGAGTACGTGGCATGTGCCGGGAAATTTACGACCTTGCCCGCGTCACTGGCCGCGCAACTCACAACCCACTGGAAGGGTTGCACAAGTTCCTGCTGACCAAGCCAGCCGAGAACTATGCCCACGTTTCAATTGACGAACTCCCGCCCCTTTTGCGAGCTATCAGAGCGTACCCGAGTGCGGTAGACGTCCGTATCGGTCTGCACCTGCTGTCTATGCTCGCCTGCCGACCATCTGAGCTGCGGGAGGCACGTTGGTCTGAATTCGATCTAGATGGCAGCCTGTGGACAGTTCCCGCCGAACGCATGAAGCGTCGTCGCGAACATGTGGTTCCCCTGCCACGCCAAGCTGTCGAACTGCTGCGCGATCTGCACAACCTCACCGGCGCTTACCTGCTGCTATTTCCTGGTCGTAGCAATACAACCAAGCCGCGCTCCAATACCGTTTTCTTAATGGCCCTGCGTCGCCTTGGCTACGAAGGTCGGCAGACTGGCCACGGGTTTCGCCATATCGCCAGCACGATCCTCAATGAACACGGCTTCGATGAAAACCATATTGAAGCTCAGCTATCACACGTCAAAGACGGGATTGCCGGGGTGTACAACAAAGCTCAATACCTGGCTCAGCGTACGACCATGATGCAGTGGTATGCCGATCACCTAGACAGATTAGCTACAGGCAATGTGGTGGAGTTCAAGCACGCATGATCTACGGATTAGATTTCAAGACGATTATCAGGCTACTCCTAGATTTCGCACCAAAGGCAGTCCTTGATGATTTGGAGCTGACAGAAAGCACCCGCAATGAATGGGAGGATGACCTTAAGTCAGAACAAGGTACCTGGCGCGGTAATCGTTCGATCATCGACATGTCATCGTTGGCGCTCTACTACGCGACCAAAAAACGCAGCAACAGAGAAAGGCTGCTTGCCTACGGTAGAGTCGAAGTTGATCTCTATACCCTGTACGACTTTGCAGAAACGGTCAAAGCAGAGGACTTCGACAATGTCGAAAAACTTGTCAAATCAATCCCAAAAGAAAAAAGACAAAAAATTCTGGCGGAAGCACGCCAACACCGAACTCACAAACACGACTGGGATGCCGTGGCCAACATGAGGACCGAGCTCTTGAACTCGGGAAAAGAGCCGAAAGACGCTGATAGCATTCTCAGGGCAAAGCTAAAAATCCACCCATCCACATACTCTGATTGGCGGAAAAGAGATTCACTGAAAAGAAAACCAACGGTGTAATTATTAGCCCGTTATCTCCGGTGCATAACCTGCGAGCCGTAACCAATACGGAGGCATTCAAATGCACACAGCTACGACACCAAACAAAGTCATGATCCGCCAGACGGCGCTATGCGACTGGCTCGACTTGTCCCGCTCAGGGCTGGATAAGCTCCGCAAAAAAGACCCTACCTTTCCACGCCCACTCAAGGGGGGGGACACCCGCCAAGCTGCCGCGTTCTACGTCGTGTCCGAAATTCAATCGTGGCTCCAATCCAAGATCGAAGCACGAGACGCCGCATGAGCGCTCCTATCATTCCATACGACTACAAGGGCCAAGCCGTGCGGTTTAACACTGACGGCTGGCTTAATGCAACGCAGATCGCGGAGAGGTTCGGCAAGCGGCTCGATAGGTGGTTTGAGAACACCGACACCTTGGAATACATCCGCGCTTTGGATGAGTTTTTAACGGGTGAAAAGTCGAAAATTCTACATACCCGGAATTCGGGGTATATAAAAACTAGCAAGGCGCGAGCGGATCGCGGAGGTGGTACTTGGCTCCATCCTAAGCTGGCAATGACCTTTGCTCGTTGGTGTGACGCCAAGTTCTCCGTCTGGTGTGACATGTGCATCGATGGATTACTGAACACTGATCCAGCGACTCGTCAGAAGTATGGACAAGCTTGCCAGTTGCTGGATGACAGACGGAGCGAGGCAAGCCAAGGGGGGAGCCTCCTGGCTAATTGGCGCTGGAGCAGGCCCGGTCTGGAAAAAAGCATTGCCTACTGGAGAGAACAACTACAGCTGCCCCTTTCACTGGATGAGTCATGAAAATGAGCACTACTTGGAGTCGCAGCATGACGCCTACCCCCGGTTGCAACTCATCTATCAAACACTGTCAGGAGTTGCCGTCATGGGCAGCGTGAGGCCCTTAAATGGCAAGCCATATGCGTGTGTCAGTAACACCAATACGCCGGGGGCTTACGACGATTTCTACGCCCCCACAGAGCCAGCCATCGACGACGATAGCCTAGCCCTCCTGATTGATGCCTGCTCTGAGCTTCGCGATTTTTACGACCTGGAGCAGTGCCCCGGACGGGCAGGCTGGTTATCAGAAATCGTCGAATACTTTGAGGCGTTAATCGCACGACTTGACCCTTCGCAGGCAAGTGAATGACTGGCGCATCAACTCTTTTTCGTGACGCGCTCCAATCTGCCTAGCGGCATTGGAGCGAGTAGCACCGAAAGCCTCATGACGGGATAACCACCATGATCAAAACAACCTGCAAAAAAGCGGGAACGCCGAAGGCATGCCCGAAGAAAGTCACCGAGCTGTTTTATGTGACCCATCCGAAGGCGCCCAAGGCGCTGATGGGGCCGTACCTCACCGAAGCCAACGCTGAGTGCGGGCCCGTAGTTATGCGTAGCGCTGATGCCTTGGTGACGGCCTGCCTCGTTGATTCGCTGGACGATCTGACCTACTGGCACGCCGTGAATAATTGCCGGATCTGTCTGGCCTTTGCTGGCGCTGCCAAGTGAGCCGTATTACAGACACGACGATCCTTTTCAGTGATGCGCTCCAGTCAGTATTTGGGCCACTCGACTTCCTACCTGCGCCAGACGGAAATATTCATAGGTTTCACGTCCCTGGCGACAAACCCGGAACACTCAACGGCTGGTATGTGTTTTATCTGGACGGCATCGCTTCGGGAGCATTCGGCAGTTGGAAAACGAATGGTTCCAATGCCTGGAGCATTCGAACACCCGCCAATTATCGTGAAGCCGAACAGGTGCGCCAGCGCATCGAGCAGGCCCGCCAGCAACGCGAGGCTGAGCAACGCCAACGCCAACTGAGCGCGGCAACCCTTGCTCAACGCTGGTGGCGTGACGCACGACGCGCCGCCCTTGATCACGTCTATTTAATCGCCAAGGGTGTTCGCTCCCACAGCCTGCGCCAGCGCAATGACGAATTGCTGGTGCCGCTGTACTCCGGTGGCGTGCTAGTCAACCTGCAACGGATCGCCCCGGACGGCAGCAAACGCTTCTTGGCTGGTGGCCGGGTAAAGGGCGCCTATTCACCGATGGGCCATATCACGCCAGGCAGCCCAATTTGTATCTGCGAGGGCTGGGCCACGGGTGCCACGCTTCACGAAAGCGGCCACACCGTCGCCTGCGCCATGAATGCTGGGAACTTAAAGCCGGTGGCGCTGGCGCTTCGGGCCGAATACCACACCACCGAAATCATCGTTGCGGGCGACGACGACCGCCAGACCGAGGGCAATCCCGGACGCACAGCAGCCAATGCCGCCGCCATTGCCGTGGGTGGACTAGTAGCGTTTCCGGACTGGCCGAGCAGTGCGCCCAACACCCTGACCGACTTCAACGATCTGTACTGCTGGGGAGCCAACCATGCCAACGAGTAATGTAACCCACCTGACGACTGATCTAGGCGGCACAGCTGGGGCAACTGACGGGGCCAACACGGCGAAAATCACCGCAAGCCAAGCGGCAAAGGTCTCGGCCAAGTTTCTGATATGTGAAACCCCGAAGGTCGCACCTGAGCGGCCTTGCTGGGGCGTGTACGAACACTGGGTAACAAATGAGAAAAGCCGCAAGCTGAAACCAGGCGTGTACTGGCATGGCTTTATGCGCACCGCAGCCGATAATGGGACCGACGATGACAAAACAGACCGCCCCATCACTGACGAGTGGATCGCTAGCCCGGTGACCGTAGTGGCCCGGACGACCAATAGCGACGATGGTAGCGAAGGCCGTTTACTGCGCCTGATGACGGAGAGCGGCATCAAGGAATGGATCATCCCCATGGAGGTGTTCGGCGGCAGCGGCGAGGATGCCAGACGCCAGCTGTTCGGCATGGGCGCAATTATTTCCATGAAGAAACGTGGCGCCTTCATGGAGTACTTGCTGGACCAACGCCCCGACCAAGTATTCGCCACCACCTGCCGCCCCGGCTGGCATGAGACGGGCGACTTTGTATTGCCAGGCCGAACCATTGGCAGTAACAAAGTGCGCTATCAGGCCAGCGGCAAGGCACAGAACCTATTCAGTGTGCGCGGCGATCTGGATCGATGGAAAACCGAGGTTGCCACCAAGTGCGAAGGCAACCCGATTCTGACGCTAGCTATCGGCTGCGCACTGGCTGGCCCGTTGCTGAGCCTGGTGGGCGTACTAGGTGGCGGTGTTCATCTGGTGGGCGACAGTTCTAGCGGCAAGTCGCTGGCGCAACTGATCGCTTCGTCAGTGTGGGGCGATCCTGGCATATTCGCCGCGTCGTGGGACATGACCAAGGGAGGTTTAGAGATCGAGGCATCGAGCCGCAATGACACCATGCTGCCTCTGGATGAAATCAAACGGGCCGATCCCAAGCGCGTACAGGAAATGGCGTACTCACTCGCCAACGGCCAGGGTAAAGGCACGATGACCCGTGAGCGTGAAGGTCGGGCCAAGCTTTCGTGGCGCTTGCTGGCGCTGTCAAGTGGCGAACGCTCTCTGTCAGAACATGCGGCCATCGGCGGTAATGCAGCCCATGCTGGCGCTGAGTTACGCATGGTGGACGTGAACGCCGGTACTCGCACCCACCGGGCCTTCGATGAGTTGCATGGCTTGGCGGGCGCCGACTTCCACCGCCTGCTGACCGTCGCTGTTGGCGCCCACCATGGTCACATTGGGCCAGCATTCGTGGAAAAGCTGCTCGCCAGTGACGACCGCCCCGGCCTGCTGGACAACTTCGCCCGTGCCCGCGCCAGCTTCACCGAGGACAATGCTCAAGCCGGACGGGTAGCGGATCGCTTCGCCGTCATCGCGTTGGCGGGGGAAATGGCCATCACCTACGGCCTGTTGCCTTGGACACCGGGTAACGCCTTAGCTGACTGCCAGTTGCTCTTTGACGAGTGGCTGAGTCGGGTAGGCAGCGGCAATGCCGAAGACCGGCAAATACTGTCTAGCGTTAGCGATTTCATTGCCAAACACGGCGATAGCCGATTCTCCAACGTGAACGACCAGACGCCCGACACCAAGGTACATAACCGGGCAGGGTTCTGGGAGTTATCAATGGGAAAACGGCTGTACCTGTTCAACAAACCGGCACTGATCGAGGCCGCGCACGGGTACGGATTTAATCGTGTTATCAAAGCGCTAGAGGAGGCTGGTGCTCTGGGGCGTCGTGACAACGGGCGGAATACGAAGAACTACCGGCTGCCTGGTGGCGGGCAAGCTCGCCTGCATGTCGTCGATCAAGAAGCATTGAACATGGAAGGGGGTTGCGCATGAACGGCACCCAAACACCAATTGCCCGGACTACCAGAGTTCATAGGAACCTAGCGTCAGTGGCAACACCGGCAACACTGGCAACACTGGCAACGGCCTTATGGGGCGTGGTTTGTAGGCGTTGCCACCCTATACAAAAAGTGGCAACAACTGGCAACACACACCTTAGTTTCACTATAAGAGAGCGCGCTAACCGTGTCTTTTGGTCATCACTGTTGCCGGTAAAAATACTCTGGCAACAAAATAGCCGCGTCGGCAACGGCTGGAGCCCGCGTATTCCGGGGCTGTTGTCACTGTTGCCAGTGTTGCCGGTTTTTTTTGAATCACTGAAACATATGCTTGTTAAAGATCAGGGCCAAGTGACGTTATGAGGCTTTATGGCCTGCTAGTTCACATCCCGCCAACCTACTCGAAATCACCCCGGATTTAGTATCGCTTTCTACGCCAGGCAGGGTGCTGCCTCAGACACGGATTGTGATGCCAAAGCACAACGGACAGGCTGTTAAGGTTAAACGAACAGGTTGTTAATTTTAACAAGCTACAAACGCGTCTAAATTTCGGAGAAAGGCCCGGCCTTGCTGCTCAAAAACGGCCTAATCGTCTGTGTCTAGGCTGTTAAGGATTGTTAAGGTGGTGAACAGGTGCGAAGTTGCACTCCCCTTGACCACCCTTTGCATTCGACGTGACCAGTCATTTGCATTCGTTTATGACCGCCGATTGCACCGGATTTGACCTGCACGCTTTGTGGCCATGATCGGCAGAGAACGGCCGATTCTGTTGAAAACAGTCGGTCCTTCCAGACTGCCCGCGTACTGAATGCTGAAAACGCCTTTTTTGCGCGCAGCTACGTGAAATCTGAGCCCGGAATCCTCTGCTCAAAGTAAAGATTTCAATCTCAAGCGCGTACTTTTCAGCTGCGAAAACCATGGCCGACTTTTTCAACAGAATCGGCCGAAAGCAGGCATCCATCCGAGAGTCACATACGATCAATCCCGGTCACTTAACGTATCTACGAAAGTAGGGGCAATTCAGAAGTCAATCCGGACCTTTTCAACAGAGTCGGCCAGAAGCGAACGCTCGGCTCCAGCGTCACGCTCTAACGACAGTGCACTGCATCTATCCGGGTGTTACACAGATGATCTGGCCGATCATGAATAGCTATACGGTCAAAAACGAGTCCCATTGTGCCTTAGGAGGACCGCGCAGGTACCGCTGACACTACGGCGGGTATGTATATCGACGGGATACTGTTAGGGACACACGTTGTGGAATAACTTTTCCGCCGCCTCGTCGAGAGCGTCTATTTCCGAACGACTGAAATGGACCCAGTTTTCTTCACGTGACAGTTGGCTCTCGACGGTCACGTAGGAACCAGGATCCCCCTCAAGAACCCTCATAATTTTCTGCTTGTAAAACCAACTCATGTTTGCGGCAAGAACGTTCTCAAGCGTCTTACGCCACCCAGTAACTTCGCAAAAGCGCGGGTGCTCCCTGAGCCGTGCAAAACCACGTGATAGTTCGATACTTTCGTCCTGCAGGGCGGATGACCTCACATCGAAGCGAGACGCCCATCGCTCAAGCAGCCCCGAAAGAAGTGGGACCGCCGCGGGGGACGAAATTCGCTTCACTAAGTTGCACAGGCTTTCAAAAAAGACATCGTCACCGAGCAAGAGGTAGCGGTGAAGAATCGGCGCTAGACGCTCGTCAAGAAGTTGCTCTGTCGCCTTAAGACCGTCGCTTCTTCCGAGAAAGGGCAATAGCACGTCGGCGTCGGACTCAAGCGCCTGGTAGAGGCGTTCGGCATCGCCCTGTGCCCCGAGGCTAGCGATGAATTGAGCCCCATAGGTGCTAATCCAGGGCCATCGCAGGCGCTCGTCATGCCAAGCCATAGGCAATTCAAACCGGTTGGCAGCGGCAATGGCAGGGCGGAGCAGTTCGGGAATGGATGTGCTACCGGTCCATGTTGAACTCTCTCTGCCCACGACGTGCCCTTCGGGCGTAAACGTCATTGAGGGTGTGAAGCGGACAACGGCTGTCCGAGGGTCATTGGCCGGATCCGCTAGAGAGATGAGTCTCTGCACTTCCTCCCGATCCAACCGCGTAAGCGCGACAGGCTGACTTGGCTCGATCCCTACGTTTGAGGCCCCGCGAAGAGCACGCACCACCGTAAAATAGTCGAGCAACGAGTTAGGTGCCTGCACCGAAGGCTTACCCTCCGGCGATGCGCTCACCATGCTCCCGGCTTGCCGACGGCCCGCGTCGAATTCGTCGACAATCCGACCTAATAGCGCTGCACCGCCGCAGGACGAACTGGCCAAGACGCGGCGCAGTCGCGGGCACAGATCGAGATCATTGTCCCCTACCCGGCGTCGCTCCTGCAGGCATTTGACGGCCAGCCAAATAGAAGACGTACTAGCCAGCACGTCTTCGATATCCTGGGCACGACCACAATGGCGGAATGCTCTAACAACTGCCGCGTGCAGAAGGGGCGTTTGAACCCTATTCAGCAATCGCTGAATACCTGCCGGCGACGGATCACTCACCAAGTTCGTGTGGAGCCACTGGGCCACCTCGGATGGCGACGGCAAGTCACCGTTTGTCAGCTGTTGGCTCCACTGCTGCTCGAGAACCGAAGCGATGAACGCGATAAAGTTCGCTGTGCCGTCGGACAGCAACTCTGACACACCAATCTGTAGCAGATGACTGAGAGAAGCGTGGACTTGTAAGCTTTCGTTATTATCGATTGTCAGGGGCGTGCTCTCCGCCAGAACCGATGGAGCGATCATTTGGAGAGCGGAGGTGAAGGGCAATCGACCCGATGCCCAGATGGCTACACGCCGAACTACCCAATGAACCGATGAGTCTGTCGCAAGCTTGACTAGCTGCGGCGCGAAGCCTTCGTCACGTGTTCGCATCGCAACAATGCACTGCCAAAGGGCAAGTTCTGACGAAGCCGCCCCCTTCGCCAGATCGCTGACTGACGTTGGACTACAAGCGGTGAGCGCCTGCGCGAGAAGCAATACGATGTTGGAGTCCTGCTCGATGACAATCTGGCGCCGGAGCACCTCCACAGCGCGTTGGGAGCGTCGGCGAGCAAGCCCAAAAATCGAGACACTCCGGACCGCAGGATCTCGATGCTCAACACCTTGCATGAGGAGATCGGTGACAGCAGGCCACACGGTCTCGCTAACCACGTCAAGGCATGACACCAAGAACTGAGGAGGCAACGGATCCGCCGGCGACGACGCTAGCTCGGCTTGCAGTATCGGGACGCCGGCGACGAAGGGCTGTTTTACAAACAGCAGTACAAAAATCCTGTCCCAAAGGCCTGCCAGCGGATCTTTCGGCAACGCTGCCAGGCGGCTCCGTAGCCCCCCAAGATCCACGCCTAAGAAGAGAAGGACTGCAAGAGCAGTATGACGACGGGGAAGCGGCGCGGATGGGTCGAAAAGAGTCTCTTCATATCGCTGAGCATTATAAGCTGTTGGCGCGAAGGCTGGTCCCAAGAGAGCGAAATCGTGAGGTAACGGGCCCGGCATAAGGGGATCCACTAAAGTCTCAAACTCCAGGTGACCGATAAAGAGCAGGATCCGCCAGGCATTAGCCCTGATTTCGGCTTCGTCGCCATCGCTCCTGAGGATGTCGACACAGAACGGGCGTAACTGTTGACGCACCGACCAGATGAGTGACCCCACAGGGCCAAACGAAAGCGATCGAGTTGCGATCATAGCTGATACCGAAATCCCCCTAGGTAAAGCGCCCAGAATTTCCACCACGTCCTCGCGTCGCTCGATCGCCAACTTCACACCGTTCCAAGAAGCGTCGCGACGAGTGTCCTCGTCCGTTGGGCGAGAAAAGATTTCAAAGGCCAGCGAAAGCGCGGCGCGCCCACCGTCTCGTAGCAAGAACGGCAACAATAGGCGCTGAACGTCCGCTGATTGCGACTTCGCGAATCCGACAATTTCGGTTGAGGGAGATCGACATCCTTGGCGAGCGGCGATCAAAAGCCATACAAGGCCTTCCCGACGCTCTTCGGCATTTCCCGCTTTGGCAACAGTAAACGCAATAAGGTCTTGAAAACGCGAGGGTTTGAGCGTGAGTATCGCTTCAACTATCGGTCGCGCCCAATCATGGTCGCTAAAATAGCGAGAACGCTGCTGGGCCAGCAGGTCTATGAGAAGACCATCCACGGTATCTGAGGCAAGTTCCAACAGGATAGATCCGAGGAGATAGAAGTTATCGATGCGCTCGGTTCGCGCGGCGACAGCGACCACCTCTTGTGCGCTGACTAGCGCCCATCGGGTCACATAGCTTGCGAGACTACGCCATGTCTCTCCTCGCAGGAACGTCTCTCGACCAAGGGATTTAGCTTCAGCAGAACGACCTGCCTTGCCGAGATGGAATATCTGCGCGGGGATATCGCAAAGTCGGCCATACCAGTCCGCCAAAGCGCCGTGAGCGCTCTGCCGCACGGCTGACGCAATGCCAGACTCCAGCCCCGCGCGAACGGTTTCGTGCATTTCCAGGAGGCCTTCGGCATCAGTTCGAAGCAGACCACTTGCGACGAGCGCCTTAATGGCAGCGCCGACATTCTCATCCGGAAATGCAGCCTCAGCATCATGCCGTCGGAATGGTAGAGCGAAGCAAACAAGGCGTTCCGCCGCAGACCTGACGCCGGATGCGAGCTGATTAAAACGGCTCTGCTCAGCAGCTGAAACCATATCTTCAGGCGGTCTACTCGCGATGGAGAGCATCGCTTCCAAAGAGGGCTGGCGGGCCAAGGACTCAGCCAACTGAGCATAAAGTCCGGCTGGCCGGCCAACGGTGATGCGATTGAAGATATCCCACAGCACGCCGCGGTCGGCGTCGAGGTGGTAACGAACCACGAGGCTTGCGAATTCCTCCCAGCGGAAGCCGCGCATATTGATCGCGAGAATGCCTGCACTGTCGGTCTCGACAGGGCTTAGTGCACTGAAGATACTTTGCTGACCAAACACGACGAGGCGGCACGAGCCCGGTGTCAGGAAGCGAACGAATCGCCCCAGGTCGCGCCCGAATTGCGCATTACACGCCCCCTCGACCAGATCGAACAACAACTGTACTGGGTGGGATAGGCCACTGCAGACCTCTGCCAAGCGGTCGATCACCGTCTCGTCGGCGGATTTGCTGTCAACAGCGAGACTGAACAGATCAGGTATCCCCCGACGCAGAAGATGGAAGGCGACTCCGGACATCACGTCGCGAAATGCCACGTCAGCACGTACACGGACATAAATCGGAAGGCGGCCAGGATCGTGATCCTCCAGCGCGGCAGCCGCCTGAGCGGCTAGCGTCGTCTTGCCTGATCCGGATATCCCAATGACCTCGACCACGGTGGCTGCTCCGGGCTTGATTAGGCCATCAGTCAGATCCGGCCTCAAAACTCCAGCTACTGGAGGAATAGGCGGCTCTGTCGCAGCACTCATCTGCGGCCAAGCGCTGCGGAGATGAACCTCGAACCCCTGCCGATCGATCGTCTCTCCCGGTCGTTTGGCAACATCGTTAATGAAAGAGCGGAAATTTCCAAACAGGTTGTGTTCCACTGTCTCCGCGGATAGTCGGTATTCACGCTGTAACCGGTCTTTGAAGCGCTGGCCTACGTCAGCCTCAGACCCGTAGTCATCCAGAATTTCGATCCGTGTGAGAACCTCTGGGAGATGCTGGTGAATCCAGGAAACCCGCTCTTGATAGCGACTTACGACCTCGGCGTCGGCATTTGCCGCGCTCAACCTCTGGCCGTAGTCGGTAAGTAGAAGATCGCGCGCATCATTAGCGATGCTGGGAGGGTTCTTGAAACGCCATTTGAGAAGGGATTGACGCTGTTGGGGGGGAAGATCGCCCAATACCGCGGCGCGAGCCATTAGGTGGACCACCAACCAATATAGTTCCGCCTCCCTATCTGCCGCTGCGCTCCCTGCTGCGACCAGGCGCCGAACCTGAGGCTGCACAGCGTCCCCTAAAATCCAAGCCTGCTGACTGTACAAGTTCGTGAGTTGGTTCAGGGTGTTTGGGAGGAGTTCATCCGCGACTTCAGAAAGTCGCCAGGGCTGATTTTTGGGAACGCCTTGATCCGTCTCGCGCGGCTTTTTGACTTGGATGTGGCGGTGAAGGTCACGACCGTTCTCGCGCCAAATTAAATCTAAATCGTCCGCCCCTTCCGGCCGAGCCTTGGCACCAAGGCCGTGCAAGTCAAAATGATCAAACAACTGATCCAGAATGACGATCGCTTGGTAATCGAAGCCGCTAATTGCGATCCGTCCGCCAGACACGTGTTTCTCCTTCAAATTCCCAGAGCATATCTCACTAATTGCTCGTTTTAAGCCCGCATCTTTGTCGTCCTAGGCGGAACATCGCCCCCCTGGAGTCAGATTGACTAACCGATTTCGTTTTACGACGTTCCTTAGCAACTCGTTGAGCATGAAGGTCCGCTTTTGGCTGTGGATTCAACCGGTCGATGCAACCCGACTAAATTACTTAGCGTGTCTAGGAAAGTGGAAGCGACTCATTCAGTATTAAAAAACTACCTTCAAGGAAAGAAGTGATATGCATATTGAAACCGTTTGGGTGCGTAATTTCCGTCGTCTGAAGGACACTCGCATCGATCTGGCGTCCGATATTTCAATATTCGTCGGGGCCAACAACAGCGGTAAAACATCTGCGGCGCACGCTTTGCAGCTTTTTACCTCAGCTTCGAAGGATCGATTTACCCTCCATGATTTCAGCTCAGAGTGCTGGGATGCCATCAACGCTTTCGGAGAAGGGGCGGACGGAGTCGAACTGCCAACCATCTCCCTCGACATCTGGTTTTGCGTCACGCCAGCCGATCTGCATCGAGTTGTAGATCTGCTACCTAGCCTAGAGTGGCAAGGTAGCCGGGTTGGTATTCGAGTGGAACTCGCAGCAGCAGATGCCGGCCTTCTGAGAAGCAGTTTCCAAGAAGCACGGGCCAGCGCACGGCGTGCAGAGTTGCAACCAGCAGGGGAAGGCGTGGCACAGGGAGACGTGGAGCCAGCCATTGCGCAAGACGGGTACAACCCGCGACCGCGTGACCTTTGTGACTTCATTGCAGACACCGTAGGTGACAGGCTACGGCGTGATTTCGAATTGCGGTACTACATACTCGATAGCGCCGGATTTGACACTGGGTTTAAACAGCTTGATGGTTACGTGCCTCTACGCCTGGTTCCGGATAAGGGTCGCAGTGGCAGAGATGTGCTGGGTAGCTTGGTAAAGGTCGACTGTTTACATGCCCAGCGTCACCTGTCCGACTCCAATGCTGGATCTCGATCCGAAGATCTCTCCCGCTGTTTGAGTCGTTTCTATGAACGGAACCTTGAGAAGCGCGGCGAGGATTATGACGCTCAGCGCGCACTATACCAGTCCGAGAGTCTGCTGAATGACCACCTGGAACGTGTCTTCGGTCCCACTCTGGCGCGTTTGGCCGATCTGGGCTATCCCGGTGTCAACAATCCTCGGCTGCTGATCAAGACTGCATTGAACCCTGCGACCATTCTGAGTAGCCATGAAGGGGCACGTGTGCACTACGCGCTCGGCGCTCTCGGAGCAGCAGAGGTCACGGCAACCTTGCCCGATAGGTACAACGGCCTCGGTTTCAAGAACCTGATTTATATGGTTGTTGAACTGCTCGATGTTCACGGTCGATGGTTGGACATTGAGGAAAACCGCCCACCGCTCCACCTGATATTCATAGAAGAGCCGGAGGCGCATCTCCATGCTCAGCTGCAGCAGGTTTTCATTCGGAAAGTGTTAGACATCCTCGCCGTGCCCGAGGAAGACACCCCATATTGCACCAGCCAGCTTGTAGTCTCGACGCACTCGCCTCACGTCCTTTACGAGCGAGGCTTTAAACCTATTCGATATTTTCGGCGAGTAGCGGATGTCGGCATACAGCAATCTCAAGTGCTCAGCATGGCAGCTTTTTATGAGGCGGCCGTAGATCCTAACGACCCAAATGACCGCACCAGGGATTTTCTTGAGCGATATCTCAGGCTAACTCACTGCGACATGTTCTTCGCTGATGCGGCAATTTTGGTTGAAGGGAACGTCGAGCGGCTGCTGATGCCGCAAATGATTGCTAAAGCTGCACCTCGACTTCGGTCGAACTATTTGAGCGTTTTAGAGGTGGGTGGCGCCTTCGGACATCGATTCAAAGGCCTCATTGATTTCTTGGGGCTCACTTCTCTGATCGTGACCGACATTGACAGTGTTTCTCCGCCCGTACCGGGCGCTTTAGCCGCAAACGGCGAGTTGCCGGTTGATGAGGATCCAGCGGATGCAGAGCCTGACGACAATGAGGACGCTGAGGAGGCTGAAGCGCGACGTAAAGGGCGCAAGGCGTGCATGGTTCATGAAGCCGGGGCTCTTACTTCAAACCAGACGTTGATCAAGTGGCTGCCTGGGCACACCACGATTGACGATCTGCTGGCTGCGACTGCCGAACAGCGCACTCAACTCCGAGACGAAGAAGGCGGCGCCCTTGTACGCGTTGCTTACCAGACACCAGTAGCGGTGGTGTGGGGCGGAGCGACTCAGGTGAGGACAGGCAGGACGTTGGAGGAAGCGTTTGCACTGCAAAATCTAACCTGGACGCAGCATCTGGACCGCAAGGATCTCGGCCTACGTATCAAGGGCTCCAACAATCTGGAAATCGCAGGTATTGCGGAGCGCCTTTACCGTAAGGTCAAAAGCTCAAGTTTTCGTAAAACTGATTTCGCTCTCGGGCTGCTGGCTCAAGAGCCGTCGGCATGGACGGTGCCAAATTACATTTCGGACGGTCTTCGTTGGTTGGAGGATCTGGTCGCCCCGCCACCGCCAGCAGTAGCTGAGGCGGAGGAGCCTCTCAACGGAGGTGAGGTATGACTGCGCGTATCGGTCAGCCGGATACTCAAGCAGATGTCGAACTAAGATTGTGCTTGGACCAGCGTCCTCAACGCAGTTTTGTCATGGTTGCTGGCGCGGGTTCTGGAAAGACGACGTCGCTGGTAAAGGCCCTTGCGCATCTCGGCCAGACGCGAAGACTAAAGCTCAACATTCGTGGTCAGAGAGTCGCTTGCATTACCTACACTGAAGTAGCGGTCAAGGAGATCTGGGGGGACGTAGGTAACGATCCGCTGTTCCATGTCTCGACGATTCATAGTTTTCTGTGGACGGTAATTAGTCCATTCCAAGTGAACTTGAAGGCTTGGGTCATCGCAAGGATCCACGAGAAAATCGCCGAGGCGCAGCAGCATCACGACAAGCCTAGGACTCGCGCAGCAACTCGTGAGCGGCTCGTGAAAGATATCGCGCGTTACCAGCGTCACCTTGAGGCCGTAAGGCATTTGACTCATTTTAACTACGGCGCCGGAAGCGATTTCGGGCGAGGTGTACTCGGGCACTTCGACGTTATTTCGGCGGCGGTCGAGCTAATCGAGCATAGCCAGTTGCTTCGTGATGTCATCGCCAGCAGGTATCCAGTCCTTTTCATTGATGAAAGCCAAGACACGCGTCCGGAAGTAGTGGCTGCATTTAGAAGGATCGCCGAGACGACTCCTGTGGGGTTCTGCCTCGGATTTTTTGGCGATCCGATGCAAAAAATCTACCTTGAAGGTGCTGGAGTCATTGAGGCGGCCGCAGGCTGGGAGCAAATCACCAAGCCAGAAAATTTCAGGTGTCCGCAGCGAGTGCTCCAGGTAGTGAATGCTATCCGGGAGCCCGATGACGGTTTGTCTCAAACACGAGGCCGGATGAACTGGGTCGACGGCAATCCTGAACCTATTATGGGATCTGTACGATTCTTCCTACTGAGAGCAGATGACCATCGCTCTATGAAACTAGCTAAAGTTCGTGAATGGATGCGGCGTACAAACGATGACGATCATTGGGTGAGTGATGATCCTGCCGCTGACTTCAGGGTTTTGGTTGTCGTGCATCGGATGGCGGCAGCGAGGCTCGGCTTTCCGAATCTTTATGCTGCTTTGAATGACAACGATGCACCACCGTCCATCAAGGAGGGCCTCAAGGACGGCACCGCATGGCCACTGCGGCCGTTTCTGAATTACTTGCTACCCTTGGCAACGGCGGTTTCAGAAAACCGAAAGCTCGACGTCATGACTTTTCTGCGTTCGGAATGTCCGTTACTGCAGCCAACGGCTCTGGTCGGTGGCGATCCAGTAGCGGTACTTCGGGCATTGCAAGCATCTACAACAGAGTTGGCCAGACTCATTTTTTCGAGCGATGCATTGCTGCAGGACGTGCTCGTTCACTCCCAGGCAGCAGGTCTGCTACAACTGGACGAAGCGTGGGCAAAATACTTGGGCCCAGACCGCACAGCCAACGATGATGATCCTGAGATCCCCGCCGTGTCGGCCTTCCTACGTTGCGGTGTCGGTGAATTGGCTGGTTATCGTCACTACCTCGAAGATCTTTCACCGTTTGCGACCCAGCAGGGAGTAAAGGGGGCGGAATTCGAACGCGTTTTGGTGCTCATAGATGACGAAGAAGGCAGAGGGCAAAGGCAGTTCTCCTACGAAAAATACTTCGGCATTGTGGAGCCCTCAGATACTGATATGGAAAACCTTGCACAGGGCAAGGATAGCGTGATGGATCGCACCAGAAGGCTTTTCTACGTGTGTTGCTCCCGAGCGACTAGGGATCTCGCTGTGGTCATGTTCGTGCAGGACATAGAAAACGCTCGAGAAAAAATCGCCGAGACCGGCATCTTCGAGTCTGACGACATTGTGGATGAGGAGGCTTTGGAAGCCGCTCTAACTTAGCGCTGGAATATTTCCGCGTTCACTGCTTCTGCCTTTCATGTCTGACCGGTATCGGTAGACTGCCGCCGACGGCGACTGACTCATGTCGACCCACAGCTGACGTTGGCGACAGGCAGAAATCGGCCAATTGCAGACATTGAGATTGGGGCGGCGAGCGAACTTTCGTCACGCCGACCAAGCCTATCGCAGCTGCTTAATGCGTTCCTGGAGAGCCAAGGCGACTGGAATGTTCATGGCTGCAAGTGCAGCCGCTATCTCGATAAGCGCCTGCCGCGCCTGAGCGTGTTGCGACAGGGCCTGCGCGTCGGAACTCAATGCCGCCGCCACCAGCTCCACCAATGCGTCGCCCGTACCCTCGCGGTACCAGAGAGTGGACGGCTCGCGTTCTTTCAGCATGGCGGCGAGCCAGCGAAGCCCGTCAAGCCGAAGTGGGGCTCCGAACTTTGTCGTCAGGAAGTGGCAGAAACGGGTGACGCATTCTTCGTCGCGAGCTAGGTGCGTAGCGGCCCAGCGTTTATAGAGATCCTTCATCCGCTGAGCCGCGCCAGGGTGCAGCCGGGACAGAGCATCCTCGTTCCCGAAGCCAAGCAGGTCGCAAGTCAAGCGCTCGCCGTAGAACCAGAGGCCAGGTTGAGACCAATCGGCTGAGAGGCCGTACTCCGCGGTAGCGCGCCAGACGCGCTCAAATGCCACCGGGTCGTCACCTTTCCCGAGGCGCAGGAACAAGCCGCGAATGAAGTGCTGCAGCGCGTAATGTGCGGCCGGACCGTGGACGAGAACGGGTTCCCAAACCGCGCGCTCTTCCCCTGCGGGCGCCGCGATCGACAGGGCGCCGAGCTTCAGAAGGATGTCGTAGCCGAGGTTCTGGCTCGGCAAGTCGTACTCGCCATGCTTTTTCGCGCGCGCCTTAGCGCGCGTGGTGTCGTAATCCCAGATGTGCAGCGCCAAGCGCGTGTCGAGATTGCGGTCGCCAGTGCCACTTCCTTTGATGAGCCAGTTAAACAGGACTTCGAGGAAGTGACCGTCCAGCGAACCACCTCGTTCGCGCTCCGGCTTTCCGCGCCAAGTCTGGTCGCCGGCATTGTAGAGCCGCGTCCGGCGCTGGAAGTCCAAACGTTCTCGGCCCGCGACAACACGCTTGAAATCGAGCTCATCCGGAGTCGCGTTCGGTCCACGGAGCGGAAAGCGCCGCAGCCGCGCGAGCCACACCTTCCAGGCGCGCTCCGCATAGTCGCCATCGCCATGGTGCGGAGCTAGCAGGCTGAGGCCCGACCAGAGGACCCCTGCGTGGAGCAGCCGCCACCACGCAGTGCCAAGCTGCTCTCGATTGGCGTAGGCAACGCCGACCACAACGGCGGTTGCTCGCGTGTCGCCGCTCGTCAGAAGGCGCAGGACGGCGGTCTCCCATTCCTGAACGCCATCTCCATCGGCGAGCCACAGGTGCATGATCGCATAGGCGACGAACTTCAGCTCATCACCGAGGCTACCTATGCGTTGACCGCGAATATCTTCTCCTGTCGACGCGACCGCCGCCACACAGGCGCGCACGACTTCGAGCGCGTGCTTCTGCGCTTCGGGGTTCCGGGCGAGCCAAGCGCCTCCCAATACGACGAGCGTGGCGGCCGCAGCGAAACGGCATTTCGATTTCGCGTCCTCATCTTCGCCTTCCGCTCCGGCCTCACACTCCTGAAACAGATTAAAGAGGTACGCGGCTTCATCGTCGGTGAGCGGCTGGCCGCCCCGAAGCCGCTGCTCGCACCGGTCCGGCACGAGCAGATACACAAGGGTTGGCGCGCTTTCGGTCTGCCACGACTGCACTGCAAGGAGCAGTTCATCAGGGTACACGAGCACCTGAGTCTCCGCGCCCGTCGCCGGGTCGGTGACGGTCTGGTAGTTGGCCCGGTCGAGCGCAGCGAATAGCAGTTTGAATTCCAACGCCTCCTTCGGATCTTCAGGCAGCGCCCAGGTCGGCAGCAGCGCTTGAAGACGCCGTGCTACGTCGTCGTCGGTCAATAGGAGTTCGACAACGACATGGAGGAACTTCTGCTGGCGGTGGGGCGCCAGGGTCCAATCACGGGCGAAGTCAAACATCGTTTGGCCGTCCCTGAGCCAGCTCCAACCGATGAAGTTATAGGCAACCTGCTTCACGCGGACACTGTCCCAATAGAACAGGTTCGGGAACGTAATCAGGGCTGCGAGGAGCCCCGTCAGCAGCGATGGCCGATACTTAGCGATGTTGAGGAGCACGCTGACGAACGCTGCAGAGTTTCCCTCCCGGAGTATTCTCTCGATATCAGCGGTTATGTCCTCCCCGGCGTCGAGCCGCACAGTCAGCCAGCGCTCCAACGCATCGAGAGCGCAGAACAGGTTTCCGTTGCGCATCGATTCATTGGACTGCGGCCAACCGAATACCTGCCACCAGCCAGGGAAGGTCTTCTCCGAACCGTCTGCAAATTGCAGCGTCACCCCGGGAGCCTCTCCGGTTCGACCCTTCATGAATTCGGCGCCCCAGCGTTCCGTGCAGAAGTTCACCAGAGCGATGAGCGAGGTGAGCGCCGTTTCAGGGGCAATCTGGAAGAAAGGGTAGAACGGGCTTTTCCAAAAGGCCGTCGGGTACGCGTCCTGGGGGTATTCGAGGCCGAGGTCAATTTCGAACCGCTCAGACCCGTACTCCCGTTCCGGCTGCTCTTCGATGATAAGCGCGAGCAGGACTTCAGCCGCCAGTTCTGGCTGCGCACGCATCAGAGACTGGATGCCGTGTTCCTTGATGCAGGCGGTTCGGAAATCCATGTCGACCTTGTCGCTGGCCCCTAACGGCCAAGGCGGCAATCGCTCGCGGAACGACCCGAGGGAGCGCGGCATCTGCTTCCGTTTTTCGTGCCGCGCCTTGTATTCGACATCGGTCTTCAGACGCTCGGCGTGCGCCTTCGCCTTCTGTAGCTGAACCTCGGCGGTGCGCCGTTTGACGTCAGCGTCGACCTCTCGGCGTCCCGCGAGTTCGAGTGCCCAGTTCCCGACCTCGGTTGGCAAGTCGCCCGCCCCAGCCAGTGGTGCGGTGTACAGCAACGGCTCAGACGTCAAGTACATCACGCCGTTGCCCTTCTCGACCTCCACGGTCCGAGCCATGGCGAGCGCCATCTCCGCCATCTCCAGGCGGAAAGGCATCAGGTTGCCATTGCTCAGCGTGCGCGGCGTCTTCGTCAGCCAGGTCTCGATGACCTTCGCGAGAGCGGACGAAACCAGCCCGGCTATTCGCTCCCGCTGCGCGATGAGGAAGCAGAGCACAGGCGGCCATCGGCCAAAAATAATCGAGCGGTAGCGTGCCTCCATGTACAAGCCAACTGCCGCGTTCAATCCCATTCTGCCGCCGGTCGGCACCGTCGCGATGTGGTGGAAGCGCAGGAGCAGCCGGGTAAAGTGTTTCGCGCCGTTGTCGAGCAGGAGGTCGACGCGTTCGGTCAGGAAGCGTTCGGCGTCGGGGTCCAAGCAGAGCGCATCAAGGAGGATATCGCCTGCCAGGTCGTTCTTCGCGGCTTCCGCGGCCCCGAAGGCTACGTCCCAGACCGTACCAGTCTCGGCCGGCTGTCGCAGCAGGAACTGGCCCAGCATTCGGAGCGCGCTCGTCCAGAGCGGATTGCCGGCCAGGGCGGCCCACTGCGGCGTGTCCGTCCAAATCTGTTTCAGGAACTGGAAGCGCGCCCAATCCGCCGCGAGATCGTGCTCGAACTCGATGCGGTTGGTCCGCTCGTTCAAGCGCAGCGGAAGCTCCACTGGCCGCCGCGTGAGTGTCGCCGCGTCCGCCGGCTCCAAGTCGGTCAGCGCGAAGCTGCGCTCGAACGACGCTTCTCGTTGGGCGAGGCGCATCATCAACGCCTGCAAGTCGGCGCGGTCCTTCGTCCAATACTTCCAGAGGCGGTCGGCGATGGCGGTGTGAGACGCCAGTCCACCGACGTTCGCCCCCAGCGCCGCACCTGCCTTGATGACCCACGCCA
This sequence comes from Pseudomonas sp. MIL9, assembly GCF_016887925.1. Classification (NCBI taxonomy): domain Bacteria; kingdom Pseudomonadati; phylum Pseudomonadota; class Gammaproteobacteria; order Pseudomonadales; family Pseudomonadaceae; genus Pseudomonas; species Pseudomonas sp. MIL9. The sequence goes on from NZ_JAFEHE010000004.1 coordinate 97,067, forward strand.
ATGTCCGCAGGTTAGTCAGCGCCGCAATGGTGTCGTCATGCGCGGCCAACCAGCCCAAGGTGGGCGAAGGCAGAAGCGCCAGCTTCACCGCATCGCTCTTGAGTGCTTCGACCTCGACAAGATGCGCTTTCCGCCCGCCAAGTATCGTCTCTTCGTCTTCAACCCAGTTATGCGTCTGCGTGACGATGACGACCCGCCACGCGTCCTCGGTCTCTTCGCCGTCACTCGCCAGGATAGCCTGAAGCAGCTGGCGGATGACGACGAACTCGCTGGCCTCAATGCGTTCCGCAGAGTCGATGACCAACACGTTCTGCGGCTTCACCGTGGCGTTTAGCACCAGCGAAAGTTCGTGCGTGAGAGGGAGGGCGCCGCGGCGCGCGGCGCTAAGCGCCGTCTTCAGGTCTTCCGGGCCGAACCACACCTGGTTCCAGGAGGGGTACGCGCCGTCCAACACAGACTTGATCAGCGCCGACTTGCCCGAGCCCGACTCCCCGAAGACCACCGTGACCGGGTGGTCGGCGATAGCTGCCTGGAGCGACGCCTTCTCCGCTGTCCGCGGGATGGCGTAGCCAGACGGTAACTCCGTCTCTATCCGCGCCTTGTAGTCCACGGTGATGTTGAAGAGCGTCTCCCAATCACGCTCGAAGTCCGGATGATGGCGGAGGCCGAACTGAACCCGGAACAAGGACAATAAGTCCGGTACGGTGACGGTCCCGCTGCGAAGGCGCACCTCCTTCGCGACGTTGATGAGGCCCTTCCAAAGAGTCTGCGCTTCGTCGTCGCAGCCAGACGCGAGCAAGCGGCGGCATTGCGCGATCGCCTGGGTCTCGTTCTCGGAATGCGCGAACTGCAAGTCGGTCGGCAGCACGTGCAGGCGGCGAATGAGCTCGATGGTCTCCTCGTCGGACGCGCCGCTGGGCTTCTGGACGCTGTCGAAGACGCACGACTGCCTTTTGTTGCTGCGGATGCGGCTCATAGCGAGTGCGGTATCCGTGCCTCTGCACGCGTTCTTCACTTCGCGCCACGCCGGGTCGAACGCCTGATGGGTGCCGAGCGTGACCAGGGCCAGCCCGTCGGCTGCTCGGTTGAACAGCCCCTGCGGGTCACGCCACTGTTCCCAAGCGCGCGTCACGAAGTCAGCGGGGAGGCCGGCCGCGGTTACCTGCAAATTGCCCTTCGCGGAGATCGCAAGCCGCCGCAGCGCGGTGGTGGTCTGGGCCGTCAGCAGCAGGTCGTCGATGCACCACCCCAAGGTCGAGACTTGGGCTTGGACCTGCATGACCACGCCACCAATACCCGGTGCCTGCTCACCTGACAGGGCCTTCACTAACTGCCAAGCGCTTATCAGGTCTTCGAACTCGAACCCGGCGCCGCTCGTCGACCGTAGGGTCGCGGATGAGCGTTTCGCGCTGCCGCTGCAAGGCGCTTTCGGCTTCGATGTGTTCTTAGATGGGGCCATTAGCTTCCGAACGCTTGTAGCTGTGCCATATATCTCGGCGAGAAGCAGGGGGGGGCAGGCTCCTCGCAGCCTTATGGTGGGCTTGAAGCGCGTCGTAGAACCCCGATTGCTTGTTCAGCAACACTGAGTTGCGCCGGCAAAGTGTACCGCCGAGGAGGTGCCGAAGCCACCGCGCCGGCAGTCAAACCTAGGGTGTACATCCGGGACAGGCATCAGGAACGCCCTAAAGGGTCGTAAGCGGACGAAACCGAACGTCCGATATTGGCCGAAAACAGTTGCTCGTGAACGTCTGCTTTTGGCTGTGGATTCAACCGGTCGATGCAACACAACTAAATTCTGTGTAAGCAGAAGGAGTGTTGGTTCATCTGCGCCCCGCCCCCTTTCGCAGGGAGTCGTTCCAGCGGTCAGTGCTATGACGATCCATCGTCGCGACCGATCGCTTTTATGATGGTTATCTCGTTACCGGCGGGCCCTAGTTCTTCAGGCTAAGGCCTTCCGGCTGCGCGCCCCTATGATGTAAGGCGGGCGATTGAGCGGCTTCAAGGCCTGCCAATTTAAGCGCTTGGCCGTACTCGCTATAGAAATCTTGGAGGCCATACACCACAGACCTGCCACGCGTGACTTCATCGAAGAATTCGTTTGCATCCTCGATCCGCTCCAGTAGCGTGAGAATCTGAGGCACGCTTAAAAAAATCGAGTTGAAGAACGGGCGGTCAGGCTTCTCTTCAATGACATAGCCACGTAGCGCAGCAACAGTTTTACGCCAGTCTTCGAGTCGCTTATTGTCTCTTTCATTGTCCGCATTCACCTCTATGCGGATTGCTGCATCGAGGATTCGCTGCAGGATAGATCGACTCTGGAGACCTCCGAAATCGGTTAGCGAGATAGACGCTTTCTCGATTTCTCTCCCATCAAGAGCCACGGTGCCTTCCTGACCCTGCTTGTCTTTGAGGGTGATCTCTCCGTGCTTGACCAGATGAGTTTCTGCCTTGTACGCCTGTTCATGTGCTTTCATCAGGCTCTGGGCTAGGTCGACGAGAAGGTCTGCACCGCGGCCCGCCATGGCCTTGCGTGTCAGCCCTTTTTTCTTGACCTCGAATATGAATATCCCCTTTGGGGTATCAATCAACGCGTCACATTCGCCTAAAAGCTCGCGGTTATCTGATTGAATATCGCCAGTGTGTACTGGTACGCCCGCCGCACGGATTCGAGTACGAATAAAGTCTTCCAGGATCTCTCCCAGCTTCTGGTCGAGTGCCTTATCAAACACATCGTTAGGTCTGGAGATCATGTTTAGCACAGCGTTCATGGCACCCAGTGCCGTCAGGGAGCGCGGTAGCAACCGGTAACTTTTGCCGCGCTTGAACAATGGTTTGAAGCTTGAGTCAATCTCTGCGCTCGATGGCGGAAAGGACAGTGTCCGATTCGAAACCCCTTCACCAAAAGCCAACACGTCGCTCAAGGCGGTTTCGACTATGTCCTTCCGTAGACCTGAGGCTTTAGCCAGATCATCGGCGGTAACCGATGTTTGGCGCTTTGTGTGCGAGAGATCGATTGCAGCCAGGGCAAGCTTGGTCGCATCCTTCAGCCGTACCCTATAGCTCACGTGTCCGGCATTCACGAATGGTTTGGTCAGCGAGCCGAGGATCAGTTTGGCGTGACGACCACTGATCTGCTGCACCGCAATTAGGTTGTCGTAAAGGACTGTCTCCTGAAGCAGGGACATAAGGCGGTCAGGTCCGAACAGCAGGTTACTCCAGATGCTGTAGGGCTGGATCTCAAATACTGTGATGAGGTCTCTGATCAGGTGAACCAACTGCTCGAAATCATGCTCACTATTAGCGGCCTTTTGGGCTGGCAGGTGCTTTACGCCCAAAGCGATCAGATAGCCCCATGGTACCGCTGGAAAGACTCTGGCTATGCCCGTGGAAACCTTGCGCCCGAATAAGTATCGACCAAAAGGCTGGTGATACAGCGACTCTAGGTTCGAGAAGACCTTCTCCAGAATGCCTTCTCCTCCCACGGCATTCGCCAATCGAGAGATTTCAGTTTCGATGAGCGCGTGAGAGTCTTGAGAAATCCTGACTTCGCAATTTTCTTCGCTGATCTCGACCCCTAAGCGAGAAAGCTTCAAGCAAGCCTGTGATAGTGCATTCTCTTCATCGGAGAATTTCTCGGTTTGTCCTGGGCGAAACCAATGAAGCGAACCCTGTGCTGACAGGACTAATTCGACTAACTGCTCCCAATCCAAAGCAGAGTTTTGTGCTCTTGGACGTTCTTCCCGGGTCGCGTCTCGAATGACGGCTAGGATCGAGAGATAAGGGGCCCTCTTGGCGTTGCCACGCTCATGACGAATGGCAAGGTACTTCCGCAGCGCAATGACGGTCGAGAGAAGTTTCTTCTCGAAGCCTGCAGCAGCCTCGCTGAGCGCTTGATAGGCATCTTCGCTCGACAATTTGGGTAATGAGGCTGAACGGGCTTTGACGCGATCGCATAACTCGATAAATTGCTGGATATCCATATTTTTTTGCCAGAGCCGGCGTCCATCTCGATGACCTAAGGAGGGCCCACATTGTCCATCCTTGAAGTTTCGTTGTCACTTAGCCCCCTAGACCTCGGAGCGCTTCACCTCGAATCAAAGCCCCATCTAGTCGCGCTGACGCGGCTTTGTTTTTTTGCGGGCACCCTGGGTGTAGAGCCAGCTGAGCAACTGAGAGGATGATGCTCAGGTCGTCTGCTACAGTGTCGGTGTCGGCGCTTGACCCTAGGTCAAGTATTCCGTCAACGGCGTTATCGGAGCGGGGCACTTCCCCTGCATAATCCGATGCGCCGTTTTCATATGTGCCTTCCAACTTTCCCAATCCGTGTGGGAAATGTTTGTAGAGCAGATTTGTGGATTCCATGCCCATCCGGTCAGCTATTCCATGAACATCCCGCCACCCATTCCACGCTCATCCGGCCACATTTACCCCAGTCATCACAGCCTCCAGTTCACACGACGTTTGAGTAAAATCGAAAGGCAAGCAATTGTTAATTTTAACCACCTACAAACGCGCCAAAATTACGGGCTAAAAGCCCGTATATATTGGTCGAGAGTGGCCTAGCCCAGTGTCCATCGTCTGTTAAGTTTGGTTAAGCGTCCTTTTCCCCCATCAGAGGGAGGCCATGACGCGGCAATCGTTTCGGTTCAGATGCTTAACGAGGATTCCAACCGCCAGCGTTACGCGTCACGATCCGTGCTGGAATGTAATTTGAGGTTATGACCTTACCAACCCTCATCACTGGTAATTTTTCTTGCCTGACACGGCACAGCAACCAGCAGCATGTATGCCCCTGTGTATGCCTTTAGCCATAGAGGCACGTTAAGCCCAATGATTACTGGGACATTACAGGCCAGTTCAAACGTCCCCGGCCCACCAATTGATCATCTAAAGACGTCCACGGACGTCTTTTTTTGTGCCTGAAATCCAGTAAATACGGGGAGTTTTAGGGCTATTGGGGGCTTTGCAGGGTTTCTGAATTCCAGGCGCTTTGGTATCCCGGACTACCAAATGCTCTTTTCAGGACACCAAAACGGTGCTGGAAGTAGCCCTATGCCTACTAATGCAACCCGCCTCTCCGATCGCCAGCTCGAGGCAGTCAAGGCAACTGGTAAAGACTTCGTTCTCAGCGACGGCGATGGCTTGCAGCTTCGAGTACGCGCAAGCGGCTCAATGATGTGGAATTTCAATTACCGCGAGCCTTGTGCCGCGCCAATGCATCGTCGAAGACCGGCAGCAGTGCCTGGTTGAAGTCGACATTGGCCACCGACAAGCCGCACAGTAAGGCAATGCCCGCCAGAATCAGCGGCGTAAAGTGTGTGTGTGTTGGGCGACATCGGGCGTGGATTCGGCACCGACGCAGACTTCGCTTTGGCGTCCCAGGAATAGAAAGACCACGGCGGCAGTGAACAGCGTGAACATCGCCAGCAGTTGCAACAAGGTGTTGAACCCGGCGGTATAGGCCGAGCGCAGCATCGTCAACGGGATTTGGCTGGCGTCGGTGCTCGCGTGCTGGATATCACCCATTACCAGGCGTTGCGCGATAGTTGAATAGTCAACGGCGGACAGTTTGACCGAGGTACTGATGCTCAGATGGTGTGCGACCAGAGCCGTCAGCACCGCAACAGTGATCGCCAGGGCGACACCCTCGCTGGCCACCCGCGTCGTGTTGAAAATACCAGCGGCCATCCCCGCCCGTTCCTTGGGGATCACGCTGATCGACAAACCATCCATCAAGCCCCAGGGCAGTCCTGTACCGATACCGGTCAGCAGCATGGCCGCGATGATCTGCGCGTGCGTGCCGACCGGGATCGTACTCAGCCAGTAGAGCCCGGCCGCTGCGATCACGAAGCCGATTGCGCAGAGTACGCCCGCCGACAACCAGCGAGTCAGCGACGCGGCAATGATCGGGACAATCAGCATCGGGGCAGAGAGTGCCAACATCATCAGCCCCGCTTCAAAGGCACTGGCCCCTTCTACGCCGATAAACCTAAACGGCAGCAATACGATCAAGACGATGTAGCAATAGCAGGTGCCGATCGGCAGGATCTGTACACCGACAAAGCGCGGAAACAAAAATAGCCCCAGTTCCAGCATCGGATGTTTTGCCCGATTCTCAACAATGATAAACAGCAGCAAAAAGACCGCCGACGTTCCAAGCAGTGCATGGATGACCGGCGAGCCCCAGCCTTGCTCAGGTGCCAGGATCACCGCCGTGGTAAACATGATCAGCAGGCCGGAAAACGTCAGCACGCCGGGCGTATCCAGACGCTGTGCTTGCGGGTCGCGGCTTTCGCGCATTTTCGGCAGGGCAAATATCAAGGAAAGGATGGCGAGCAGGGCCGTGAAAAGGAAAATTGCGCGCCAGCCCAAGTACTCGATCAGCAACCCCGATAACAACGGACCGAAGGCCAGTCCAACCCCGAAAGTAGTGCCCAGAAGGCTGAAAGCACGAGTTCTGGCATGCCCATCAAATTCCTGCGCCAGTGCCGCCGAACCGCTGGCCAGGGCTGCCGCCGCGGCAATGCCTTGCACGCCACGCAACAGGTCCAGCCAGAAAATATCGGGGACCGCCGCCAAAAGGATCGACACCAGTGCAAACAACGCCATGCCGCACATGAACAGTCGCTTGCGTCCGTAGAGGTCAGCGAGGGTGCCGGCGGCCATCAGCAGGCTGCCGAAGCTAAGCATGAAGGCATTGGTGATCCAGGCCAGTTCCGTGGGATGGGCATCAAAGGTTTGACCAATGAACGGCGTGGCCACCGCCCCGCCGGTAAAGCTCATGGGCAATACCAAGGCGGCGAGGCAAATTGCAGCCAATATGGAGTGCCGGCCATGGGCCGGCAGCGGTTCGGTAGCTGAGTTCATTAGGTGATTCCCTGCATATCCATGAAGTATCCGTGCTGTCCAGGCCGAGGCGCGCGATCGTTCGTACACTCTATTTAGGATACAATTGAAGATAAACGGGCTTTTATTCCACTTATAGTGAACCAAAAGGATGTAATCGAGTTGTGGACAGCCTTAGTGGGATGATCTCATTCGTAAAAACCGCCGAAGCGCTCAGTTTCATCAGCGCCGCCAAGGCGTTGGGGATTTCTGCCTCGGCCGTAGGCAAAAACGTCGCCAAACTTGAGGCTTCGCTGAATGTGCGGTTATTGCACCGCAGCACCCGCAAAGTCAGCTTGACTGCGGAGGGACAGTTGTTCTATGAACGCTGCCGCAAGATCCTCGACGATCTTCAAGATGCCCGGGCGATGCTTTCCCATGCCACACAGGAACCCCGTGGAAAGTTACGCGTCAGCTTGCCCACCATCGGTTATCGCTTTCTCTTGCCCCATATGGCGCGGTTCCGCAAAACCTATCCGGAGATTGAGCTGGAACTGGACTTCAACGACCAGTTGGTGGATGTGATCGATGAAGGCTTTGACGTAGTAATTCGCAGCGGCGGCCAGGCCGACTCCAAGCTGATGGCCCAAAAGTTGGGGCCTTTTAAGTTTGTCCTGTGCGCATCGCCTGACTATCTGCGGCGTAAGGGACGGCCCGTCACTATCAGTGACCTCGAGCATCACGAGTGCTTGCGTTACCGATTTGTCACGACGGGTAAAATAATGGACTGGAGTATGTCTTCGGCCCCCCAGTTGACGCAGTTGCGCCTGCCAACCGCTCTGACATTGAACAATATGGAAGCCATGCTGATGGCCGTGGTGGATGGGCACGGTATCGCATTTGTCCCGGACTTCCTGGCCCGCGAAGCTATCGCCCAAGGGCGCCTGGAAACGGTGCTCGACGGTCACAGCGAAGACCAAGGGCAGTTCTGGGCATTTTGGCCGTCCAGTCGCCATCTTTCACCGAAAATCCGCGTATTCGTGGACTTTGCCGCCGAGCATCTATTTGCCACTCCCTCCGTAGATAGCCCAGATGCAACGCGCCCATGAAGCACTGTCGCGACCGCGCCGTCCTTATTTGACGGACAATCTGCCCGCCTAAGCCTTTGCAACCGAGGTATTAGCCAAAGAAATTCACGTCCTCCTGTTTCACAAGAAGACTGGGTCTTCCCGAGCGCGAACTCCTGCGGAAATCATCAGGACGATGGCAGGGACAATCACCACACTGGCCGATAGCATCGCCCCCTTGAACCCGGCCATATTCAGCGCCCCACCGCCGATAATCACACCCAGCCCGATCGCGCTATTCAGTACAGCTGTATGGATTGCCGTGGCCGGTACGGTGTGATCACCGGCAATCCTCAAGACCCAGGTCTGCAGGCCGGTAAACAAAGCGGAAATGGCCACACCCCAGATCACCAGCAAGATAACCACCGGCGCGATCCCCAGAAGAGGACCGTAAATGCCCAAGGTCACCAAGGCCAATGCCATCGCAATCAACGCTATCAGAATGAAAGCGCTCAAGTAGCGATCAATAAAGAGCGCACTCAGCAGATTGCCCAGGAAACCTGCGGCCCCGAAAGCGAACAGCAAGACAGCAATCAAGTACGCCGTAATCCCAGGTACTTGGCCAATAAACGGTTCGACGAAAGTGTAGGCACCAAAATGCGCAGCCGCTGTCAGCCCGGTGATGACGTAAGTGATCAACAGATCCTTACGCCGCAGTACTGCTGCAAACCCTATACCCTTGGTGAGCGAAGGAATCTGCGTGGAGGGAAGCACCAGTGCTATCGCACCGGCGCCGACGACACACATCAACGCCAGGCAAACAAAGGCCGTGCGCCAGCCATCGTATTGGCCCACCAGATTGATCAACGGAACGCCCATGACCGTGGCGATCGTTATGCCGCCCAACACGATCGAGGTGGCTAGCCCCATGCGATGCACAGGCACAATATGTGCGGCAGTGGCGGCCACGATTGCCCAGAACACGCCATGGGCCAATGCGCCGACGGCGCGGGCGCCGAGCAGCGTCGAAAATTCGGGGGATAACGCCGCCAGGCCGTTGGATACGGCCAGTATCAGCATCAACGCTATCAGCAGCGTCTTGCGGGGAATCCAGCGGTTCAGCCAGTTGGATAACAAGCCGCTGGCAGCCCCGATCCATGCGTACAACGTCACCGTCAGTCCGACGGTAGACGGGGTTTGACCCAGGTCGGATGATATCTGCGACAACAAACCAATGGGGGCGAACTCGGACGTCACCATCGTGAACGAGGCCATACACAGCACACTGACTGCACACCATATCCGCAAGGCTGAGCTGACCATCGGTAATGTCCATCCCTGTCCACTGCTGAGTCATCGTGAACCCACTCGCGTCGCCGGCGCTGCACGGGGGGGTCGACACCTTCTACGTTAGATATCCACGGACACATCATACGCGGCGAGCCAGCTGTTCATGCCCACCACCCGCTCCATGCCCAGCGTGTCCTTGACTCGGCCCAGGTCCAATAGTTGGCTTCGGGTCCGCTGCGATATCGGACATGGCCGAGCTCAGTCCTTTTCGTAGGCTGGATCCTGGGTTGCCGGATAAGGGATCTTAATACGCAGTACGAAGGGAATTGTCATCGCGCTGGTTGCTAACCGGGACGGGTAATCTTACCTGCACGCACATGCAGGGCGTGTTCGTGTGAGTAATTACACCAATAGACTCATTTTTTCACTCATTCCGACGCGGATGCCTCCTCTGAGTCCGGCTTCTATTTGTCGAAAAGTACCAGTTTCCTTCTTTCGATTGGAACCGATAAGACGATGCTGGTGCGTGTTTCGCCATAGTTATTAACCTTCCCGATAATGCTTTCAAGGTCTGCCATCGACCTGGCATAGATCCTGATAAGGTACGAGTCATCACCTGTGACATGTAGGCACTCAACGACTTCAGGTATGTCGTTGAGGGTTGCGATCAGCTTAGTTTTTGATGGTTTAAAGGTAGTCATGCCGACAACAGCCGATATGCCAAACCCGAGCTTCGCCGGATCAACCTGAGCACCATAGCCAGAAATGACTCCGGCATCTTCGAGCTTCCGCAGCCGGTCCGTTGTGGCTGGGATGGAAAGACCCACGTGTTTTGACAATTCGGTAATGGAGATTCGCCCCGAATCTTGCACCACGCTCAAGATTTTTATGTCTATACGATCCATGAAGGCGCTCCCTGAAAAAGGTGAGTACTCTAATGAAAGCCATATATCATCAACTAAAAAATAATGCATCAAAAAGCAGTAAGCGCCCTCCTATTTCAGCCCATAAAGTTCCGCATACAAAAAACAGACCATAAACAGCGTTACTGCTTGAGCACAGTACATCCAGACCCACCTCACAAAGCGAGCATATATCAATAAAATATACCCCCGACTCGTCCTTAGTGACTACCGAGATCATGGATGATTTCAAGGAAAACTACGGAAACCTCACGCAAAACTTATACTAATGCGGCAAGCATGATACCGACTATCACTTGATACACACCAAGGACAGTTATAACGGAGCCGGAAACGTAGTTTATTAGTTTGAGCTTCGACTTGGATATCCGGGTCTTGAATGCGGAGGAAAAACCGCTTAATCCAAGCCACCAAAATGCGGACCCCAAAAATATACCGGCCACCATCGGCCACACTAAGTGTTGGCTGCCTTGATCGCTTGCCATGCCATCACTCATTGAAGCGAATATCGCGATGAACGGTAAAATGGTCATTGGGTTTGATAATGTCAAAAGCAGTGTTGTCGAATAGGCCTTCATCATACCGGCCCTCTCGCCTGCCAAGGTGGCTGTAGTCTCTTTCGACTTTATCGTCTGATAGCCAATGTACGCAAGAAAGAGCCCTCCAAAAATGCATAACCATGGTTTAAAGGTAATCAGCGTTGTGATGATTGCTGTGATTCCTAGGGCGCCTATAAACCCGTACATTGCGTCGGCGGTTGCGGCCCCTAATCCTGTTGCAAAACCTGACCTCCAGCCTCGCATAAGGCTCCGCTGTATACATAAAAGGCCTATTGGGCCGACTGGGGCTGCTATGCACAGCCCGACAACCATTGATTTCATAAAGATCAACATAAGCCCCTCCATAATTGAGCTTATAGATTAGATGCAGGGGCGTTCCTCGATAAATTAAATATTCAGGTTTTAAAATTAACGAGCATATATTTTTAAGGCAACACCCAGATTCAACCTTATTTAATAAGGCAAGAATGAAAACCTGTTAGCAAATAGCGAAATCACTCACTTATCGGGATTCAATTGACGCCCCCGCCGCGATAGATCTGCCGCCCCCTCGACGAGAGTGTCAAAAAAGAACTTAAGATCGGTGTATCTATTCTTGGAGCTCCCTCGGCTGGATAAACACTGCCTGGGATGGTCTGAAGGAGCCGGATATTTTCCGGCTATCGAGCCGCCAGCACTTTTCAAAAACGGTAAACGTCGAACATTGATCGATCTTCTTCAGTTTTCAGCCGGTTCGACAGTGCGAACAACGTCACCATCTGCACAGTGTTCTTCGCCAAACCCCGAAAACGTACTTTTTCATAACCAAACTGGCGCTTTATCACCCGATAACGGATGCTTGACCTTGGCGCGAACCTGAGACTTGGCCTTCTCGATCTTGCGGATCGCTTTGTACAAAGCACTGCGTTTTCCGTGCTTTTTGTACGTGCTGCGCCGGACCGCAACCTGCCAAATAACCTCGCGCCCAGCGTGCTCTGCGCGCTTCTCGACGCCTGTATAACCCGCGTCGGCGCAGACTACGTTTTCCTCGCCACGCAGCAGTTTGTCGAGCTGAGTGACGTCCGCAGCATTGGCCGCCGCGACCACCACGCTATGGACCTGGCCTGACTCGTCGTCGAGACCGATGTGGGCCTTGGCACCGAAATAGTATTGGTTGCCTTTCTTGGCCTGATGCATTTCCGGGTCGCGTATTCCGTCCTTGTTTTTATAGGCCGCACGATTGCCTTCACCCTTTGGACAGTGCGGTTCGATCAGCACGATCAAACCCTTCCAGGGCACCACTTGATCCATCTCGATCAGGAACAATTCCTTGCAGGTCTGCTTACGCTTGCCGGCGTACTCCGCGTCGGCGACAGTAATCTGTTTCATCATTGAAAAACTCGGTGACTGGTGTTCAGTGACGTTGCCAAATCAGGAAGTCTTTTTCAGAGTTTCTGTGGGTTCTTCGGCGGTGTTGATCGCCAACCGCGAATTAGAGTTCAACGATAAGTAACCGGCGGCAATTACCACTGGGAACGGACTGGCCCAGGGTGGACCGGTATCGTAGGATAAGTGCCTCGTCACGAGGAGAGTCATGGATGAGCGCTACCGACCCCCAATCGTTTTCCCTGGCGTTGCGCTCTTATTCAGGTGAGGTAGAGCTTCACGAACATGACTTCCATCAAATAGTCCTTCCTCAGTCCGGCTCAATGGAAATTGAGGTCGACGGACAAGGTGGTCAAGTCGATGCGAGTCAGGGTGTGGTGATCGCCGCCGGCGCTCGACATACGTTCCTTGCCAACACCTATAACAGTTTTCTGGTGCTGGACGTGTTGACCCACCGTGCCGAGGAGCAGAAAAGCCCCGCGTTACTCGATCCACTCAATGACACACGCTTTTTTGCAGTCAGGCCCGATATCCGTCATTTGCTCGATTACGCAAGCTGCAACGGAGCACGCTTGATCAGTTCACCCGCGATGGCCGAGTCATGGAGTCGGTTGCTGCTCTGCTCTTTACTAAAGCCCGACATTGCGCCGAACGACCTTGGGCAGCTCATCCTCGCGAGGGCGTTGGCCTATATTGAGCAGCACCTGAGTACGCCAATGACCGTGCGTGACATCTCCCGTAATGCGGGCACCAGCGAGCGGCGCTTGTATGTGCTATTTGGGCAGCACCTGAAAACAACCCCGTTTTCTCATATAGCGAACTTGCGCCTGAATCTGGCCATCGACCTGCTGCGCCAAACGCCTTTGTCGATCATTGATATTGCGCATCGCGCCGGTTACGCCGACCAGAGTGCGTTAACCCATGCCCTGAAGAAAGCCCGCAATCTGACTCCGGCCCTTGTGCGTAAACGAGTGCGAGACCACTGAAAAAATAGCAGTCCCGAACAATTCTTTGGCGGGCTTGATCAATACTCGCTCTCGCAACCTTTCTATTGTTCCCGCTTGAGGATTATCCGCAGACGGGGCTTGCATGAGCACTTCCAACGCATCAAACACCATCGCCAAGACCGCCGCAAGTGCCACCCTGATCGGGGTGATTGCCGTGTTTTTGTGGGCGTGCCTGGCGCTGCTGACGACCTTGACCGCCGGGATCCCGGCCTTTCAGTTGCTGGCTTCAAGCTTCGCGGTCGCGTTCTTGTCCAGCTTGTGCATGCTAGGCCTGCGCGGCGCTGCAGGGTTCAGCAGCTGGCGCCAGCCTTGGTATGTGTGGGCAACGGGTTTTGTCGGCATCTTCGTCTATCACGCCTTGTATTTCTTTGCCCTGAAGGCCGCGCCTGCGGCTGAAGCCAGCCTTATTGCCTACCTATGGCCGCTGCTGATCGTTCTGCTGTCGAGTTTTGCTACCGGCGAGTCATTGCGCAAGCGCCAACTGCTGGGCGCCTTGCTCGGCCTTGCCGGGACGGCTTTCATCATGCAGCAGCGGGCCCAGAGTGAAAGCACGTCGATGCCGATCATCGGTTACGCCGCAGCCTTTGCCTGTGCTTGGGTCTGGTCGATCTATTCGGTCGTCAACCGGCGTTTCAGCGATGTACCGAGCAGCATCATCGGTGGCATTTGCGGCCAGGTGGCAGTGGCCGGATTGCTCTGCCACTTGGCTTTCGAAACCACGGTGCGGCCTGACACGGGCCAGTGGGCGGCAATCATTGCCCTGGGGCTGGGCCCGGTAGGTCTGGCTTTTTTCGCCTGGGATCACGCGACCAAGCACGGAAATCTGGCGATGCTTGGCGCCCTGTCTTATCTGGCGCCGCTGTTCTCCACGCTGCTGCTGATTGCGGTGGGGCAAAGCGACGCCAAGCCGATCCTGATGATTCCTGCGGTGCTGATCATTACGGGGGCTGTCATTGCCACTTCACGCTCACGCAATACCTCACGGTGATCTCGAACATTAAGGAGACAGGAAAATGAACTTGATAGCGTCGCAGGGAACCATGAGGATCGAGAGCAACGGGCCGAGTTTTTCGGTCGCTCCCACGCGGCCCGTACTCAGTCATCTCGGACAGCCATCGTTGCTGAACAGCCGTATCGGCATCCGCCGTCGCGCCAATGGCGAGGCGCCGCGTGTCTTGCTGTTCGTCCCGCCATACACACGCCTGATCGAGCCCATGCCACACGACAGCGCATTTGCCCGCATCGGGATTGACACTTTCAAAGTCATGAAACGTGCCGGTACGCCTATCGGCCTGTTGCGAATTGCCACGGTGGCCCGACGTGCCGGTTATGACGTGCAGATTGTCGATTCGCCCTTTGCCGGCTGGTCCCAGGAACACAGTCTGGTCAAGGTCGACCAAGGGCATTTGATTCGCTACGGCCTGACCGATACGCAGATGCGCGAGATCATCGAAACCGCGCAGCCCGATATTGTCGGCATCCAATGCCACTACACCGTGCAATGGGGCAATGCATGGGGGCTTATCAGCTCTGATTCATGGCTCTGAAGGCACCACCGCCTTGAATGATCATGACCGTTCAAGCGTCGCTGCGCTGAGTCCGACCGTCCGGGCCGTACAATTTGTTGCCGACGATACTGTTGAAAAAGCTGAGGATGCGCTGGTTACATGCCATGCGCTGGCTGAGCACCCCTCCGTTCGAGGCATTGATCTCCCTGGCCCGAAGCGCCAACGCCTGCAACTGCCGCCAGGTCGCCAGGCAATCGGCGTCTTGAGCCGCTTTGAGCGCCCCTTTGCGACCAGGGCCATAGCCGAGCTTCAACTGCGCTCCGTAACGGATCGCCTCCAACTGTTCCAGCTTCTGCAACGCCGCCTGTTTGCACGCTGTCAGCTCTCTCAGCTTTTCGCCGTCAACCCTGGCCTGAGCCAGGGCCCGACGCTCCCGCTCCAAGAGTTCGACCAACTGCACGATGGCCTGCTGCTGCAACTCCAAATGTTTAGTCAGGCTCATAGGTATCTGAAGCTCATCGGTTTCGGCCTTTCGTATCGCTCATTCCGAGTCGCTGCCGAGGGTTTCTCGGACACTCGACACCAAACCTTCATAGATGGATTCCGAGCTGATCTGAAAGGTGCCGCTATCGATGGACTGACGCAAGGCTGCGACTTTTTCCATATCAACATCCGATGCACTTTCAATATCCGCAATGGCGCCGATGCTTGAGACCTGCGCGCCATCATCGAACGTCGTTTCCAGCGTCTGCAGCTCGATTCGCTGCGAACTGGTGCCGGCCACTTTGCTGTCAGTTGGCGGAAGGGTATTGGTCAGGTTAGCGCTTATGATTTTCACGTTAGAGGCTTCATTGGCTGTTGTTGGGTCACTATCGGCAATCGAAAAGGCAAACTTTGACCAGTGATCGGAATTCGACAAAAAAATTAATAACGCAGTAACAATTCATTCTGGCCAACGACTTGCGCGTTCAGCAACTTGCCGTCACTGCTCAACACCCGGACACTGCTCCCCAGGCTGCCATTGTCCAGCGCCTTGCCATCGCGACTGATCGTGAAGCCCTCACCTTGAGCCTGTAGCATGACCCGCTGATTGCGCTCCACCAGCCAACGCTCGCGGAAATTGTTCAGCGCCAAGGCCGCGCCCCGGCTGAAACTGCGGCTGGCCTGACGACCAATGACTTGCTCTGGCTTGAGTACGCTGCCTTTGGGCAAACGCCCCAATGGCCCACGCTTGATTTCCAGCATGCTGGCTTTGATGACGTCACCCGCCGCAATCCTCTGACGACTGACCACATAATCACCGACAACACCCACGCTGACCTGCAGATAGCCAGCCACCCCCTCCTCACCCTCACAACGCACGCCTACCGCCACGCGGCCGAACGCGTTCTGTTCAGGATGCACCAGATACGGCTGAGGACTTTCGCACGCCGATATCCGTGCGGCCGGCTGACCGATGTCGATCTGCAACTGTTGGATGCGAGGCGGCAATCGCAACGCAATCAAATGACGCACCTTATCTTGCAGCACATCCGGCTGAGCCACGGCGATGCCGCTCTGCAGCAAGCACATCAGAGCCCATCCGCCGAACCGCGAATGATGCCGGAAAAACCCTGTCATCGAGCCAATCCTCAGAGATAGCCAGCGGTGAATTTTAGGCTCCCCGGCGACGAGGCAAGGCCAGAATTGGTCGCCAAATAGCGGCCTGTTTCGGCCTTTGCCTCGACGACCTTGGGACTAATCTGCGAGCCGTTCAATTATTTGAAGCACAGGTCCGCAGACATGATCGACAAGCTCGACAACGAGCTGCGCTTCCAGCAGGACGCAATGAGCTTGCGGGCTGAGCGCCAGCAGGTATTGGCCAACAACATTGCCAACGCCGACACCCCCAACTTCCGGGCGCGTGACTTTGATTTCTCCGCCGAACTGGCCAGCTCCCTGCAGAACGGGCGTGGCAACGAGCGCGGCATGACGCTGGCGACCACCTCGGATCGCCATCTTCACGCTGCCTCCGACAGCCTGTCGAACCGTGCCCTGCTCTATCGCGTGCCAGACCAACCGAGCCTCGATGGCAACACCGTGGACATGGATCGCGAGCGTGCGCAGTTCACCGATAACGCCGTCCGGTATCAGGCGAGTCTGACGTTTCTGAGCAACCGGTTGCAGTCGCTCAAGACAGCCATGCAGTCCGAATAACGCAGGGAAAAACACTATGTCGATGTTCAGCATTTTCGATATCGCCGGTTCCGCGCTCAGCGCCCAGTCCCAGCGCATGAACGTAACCGCCAGTAACCTGGCCAATGCCGACACCACCAGTGGCCCGGATAACGAGGCCTATCGCGCACGGCAGGTGGTCTTCGAGTCGCAATACCCGAGCGGCAGCCGCATTGGGGGGGTACGGGTCAGCCAAGTGGTCGAAGACGGTTCTCCCATGCGTCAGGAATACCGGCCCGGTGACCCGCTGGCCAACGAGGATGGCTACGTGACCATGCCCAACGTCGAGCCCGTGGGCGAAATGGTCAACATGATCTCCGCTTCGCGCTCCTACCAGGCCAACGTCGAAGTCATGTCCACCAGCAAAGAAATGATGCTGAAAACGTTGACTTTAGGTGAGGCGTAAACGATGGCTAGCACGATTTCCAGCTCGGTCCTTTCGACCATGAACAGCAGCACTACCACCGCTGAAAGCACCGCTTCGGCATCGGATGAACTGCAAGATCAGTTTCTGACGCTACTGACGACCGAACTGCAGAACCAGGATCCGACCGATCCGATGGACAACAGCGAAATGGTCACGCAGTTGGCACAGATCAGCACCATCAGCAGCATCGAGGATGTGACCACCACGCTGGAAGGCATCTCCAGCCAGATCAGCGCCAGCGAGACCCTGCAAGCCTCGGCGCTGGTCGGCAACGGCGTATTGGTCGACGGCAACACCATCCAGGTCGCCAGCGGTGCAGCCACCACCTTCGGCGTCACCCTGGCCAGTGATGCAGACAGCGTCACCGTCACCATCAAAGACAGCAGCGGCACGGTGGTTCGCACCCTGGATGAAGGCGACATGAGCGCCGGGACCCAAGCCTTGTCCTGGGATGGTTTACAGGACGACGGCACGACCGCAGCCGATGGCGCTTACACCTTCTCTGTGGCCGCCACCGCCGACGACGCAGCCGTCACAACCACAGCGCTGAAATACGCACTGGTAACCGGCGTGACCACCGACAGCAGCAACGAAGTCGCGCTGGATCTGGGGGGGGTCAACGAAAACGTCGGGCTAAGCGATATCAGCCTGGTGCTTTGACCGCAAACGCACCATCCACTCACACCCGGCAATCCTTCGCAGTCACCAAGACTGCTCAGTCATCGTTCGCATTCCAGGAGAAATACCATGGCTTTTTCCCAAGCGCTTAGTGGTCTGGCTGCTGCTTCCACCGACCTCAACGTCGTCAGCAACAACATTTCCAACTCCCAGACCGTGGGTTTCAAAAGCTCGACGACTCAGTTCGCCGACGTGTATGCCGATGCGGATGTCGGGTTGGGCACCTCGGTTTCCGGCGTGGTTCAGAACTTCGCATCCGGCAGTCTGACGACGACCGATAACGAGCTGGATCTCGCCATCAACGGTGAGGGTTTCTTCACGTTCACCGACGGCACGCAAACCGTGTACTCGCGTAACGGCCAGTTGACCCTGACTGCCGATGGTTATCTGGAAAACGCCGCAGGCGACAAATTGCTGGGGGCCAAGGGGGTCATCCAGATCCCGACCACGGGCATGCAAGCCAGCGCCAGCACCGATCTGGATGCCGAGCTGAACCTGGACGCCAGTGA
Organism: Pseudomonas sp. MIL9; assembly: GCF_016887925.1. Classification (NCBI taxonomy): domain Bacteria; kingdom Pseudomonadati; phylum Pseudomonadota; class Gammaproteobacteria; order Pseudomonadales; family Pseudomonadaceae; genus Pseudomonas; species Pseudomonas sp. MIL9. Next base: position 115,440 of record NZ_JAFEHE010000004.1, read on the forward strand.
AGACATCATTACCGATACCTTCGACCAGACGGACTCCTCGACTTACTCCTACTCAACGACCGCGACCCTCTACGACTCCCTGGGCACCAGCCACACCAGCACGCTGTATTTCAGCAAAACCGCCGAGAACACCTGGGATGTCCATACCGCGATCGATGGCAACCTGCTGACCGAGACGCAGACCGTGGCGTTCAGCTCCAGCGGCCTGATCACCAGCGGAGAGACCGGCACCTACACCTATGACCCTGACAACGGTGCCGCGGACATGACCATCGCATTGGATCTGACGGGCACGACACAGTTCGGTAACGACTCCGAGGTGTCCGACATTTCTCAGAATGGCTACACCTCGGGCAGCCTGGTGAGTTTCACCATCGACGATACCGGAACGGTCATTGCCACCTATTCCAACGACCAGACGCAGAGCATCGACCAGATTCAGCTGGCCACGTTCAGCAATGAAAACGGCCTGAAATCCAACGGTGACAACACCTGGCTTGCCACCTCCGAATCCGGCCAGGCCTTACTGGGTGTTGCCAGCAGCGGTTCTCTGGGCTCGATCCTGAGTGGCACGACCGAGGACTCCAACGTCGACCTGACCTCCGAACTGGTGAACCTGATCATTGCCCAGCGCAACTTCCAGGCGAATGCCAAGTCGGTGACGGCGCAAAGCGAAGTGCTTCAGCAAGCCGTAAACATCGGTTCTTAACCCATGGACCGCATGCTTTTCACGGCGATGAGCGGGGCCAATCAGGCGCTCGAGCAGCAAGCCGTCGTAGCCAACAACCTGGCCAACATCGTGACTCCGGGCTTTCGTTCGCAACTGGTCGAAATGCAGTCCTCGCCAGTCATGGGCGAGGGCTTGCCCACACGGGTTTCGGTCGCAGCCAACGGCGTGGGTGTCGACTGGACCGAAGGGCCGATCACCCATACCGACCGGGCGCTGGATGTCGCGCTCGGCGAAAACGGCATGTTGGCGGTGCAGACCGCAGACGGCAAAGAGGCCTATACCCGGCGAGGTGATTTGCAGGTCGATGGCACCGGCGCAATGACCGTGGGTGGGCGCCCGGTCATCGGTGACGGGGGACCGATCACCGTGCCGCTGGGCAGCGAAGTCACGTTGGGCAGCGATGGCACGATCAGCGTCCGTGAACTGGGCATGGAGCCCCGTGGCCTGAGTCCGGTCGGTCGACTGAAGATGGTGTCGGCCTTGCCCGGCACGCTGCAGGCCGGCACCGACGGGCTATTCCGGCCACAGCCCAATGCCAGCGGCACCGTGCAGCCACTGCCTGCCGACGAAAACATGCGGGTGACACCCGGAGCACTGGAGGGCAGCAACGTCAGCCCGACCAACGCCATGGTCGCGATGATCGACAACTCGCGACGCTATGACATGCAGATGAAAGCCATCAGTACCGCCGACGAAAACGCCAAGACCGCCAATAGCCTGCTCTCCCTGCAGGGCTGACCTCACGGTTGAATGAATAAGGAACCGATCGATGATCAGATCACTGTGGACGGCCAAAACCGGCCTGGAAGCCCAGCAGGGCCAAATGGACGTGATTGCCAACAACCTGGCCAACGTCAGCACCAATGGCTTCAAACGGTCGCGGGCGGTATTTGAAGATCTGGTGTATCAGAACGTGCGCCAGCCGGGCGCGCAAAGCAGCACCGATACCCGACTGCCATCTGGCTTGCAGGTCGGCACAGGGGTGCGTGAAGTCGCCACTGAACGCCTGCATACCCAAGGCAATCTGGAAGAGACCAGCAACTCCAAGGATCTGGCGATCAATGGCCTGGGTTTTTTCCAGGTGGACATGCCGGACGGCACCACCGCCTATACCCGTGACGGCAGCTTCCAGCTCGACTCGAACGGCGAGATGGTCACTTCCAACGGCTACAAGCTATCGGCAGGGGTCACCATTCCGGCCAACGCCACGGCCATCTCGATCAGTACCGACGGCATCGTTTCGGTGACCCAGCCCAGTAGCGCCACTTCGACCCAGGTTGGCCAACTGAACCTGGCGCTGTTCATCAACCCGGCAGGCCTGCAAAGCATCGGTCAGAACCTCTACCTGGAAACTGACGCCTCGGGCTCTCCGACCGAAACCACACCGGGCCTCAACGGCGGCGGAACGCTGTCCCAGGGTTACGTCGAAACCTCCAACGTCAACGTGGTGGAGGAAATGGTAAGCATGATCCAGACCCAGCGCGCTTACGAAATCAACAGTAAGGCGGTCGAGAGCTCGGACGAAATGCTTCAGCGTCTGACCCAGCTCTGACCGCTATGTTCGAGACACACAAAATGGCTCACAAGCCCTCATCGGCATGGCCGCTGTCCGTGGCACTGGCCGGCATGCTGGCGACCGCAGGCTGCGATCAACTGCCCCACAAGCCCGTCGTGCCTGACGAGGATATGCAGGTGCCGGCCCTGCCGGCTCGCCTGGCCAACGGCTCGATCTACCAGAGCAGCCGTGGATCGCAGCCCCTGTTCGAGGATCGGCGTCCGCGGATGGTCGGCGACACGCTGACCATCGAACTGGAAGAACAAGTCAGTGCCAGCAAGACCTCTTCCTCCAACGCCAACCGTGCCGGCTCCATGGGGTTGAGTCTGGCGACCACCTCCAGTCGTGCGTCCCAGGTCGACAATTTTGGGCTGGATGCCTCGACGACCCACGACTTCAGTGGCGGCGGCGGCTCCCAGGCGAGAAATTCCTTCACCGGCACAATTTCCGTGACGGTCATGCAGGTGATGCCCAATGGCAACCTGCGGGTGCGCGGCGACAAGCAGATTGCAATCAACCAGGGCACCGAATTCATACGTTTCTCTGGCGTGGTCAATCCCAGAACCATCACCGGAGAAAACACGGTGTCGTCGATCCAGGTCTCACAGGCCCGGATCGAGTACGTCGGTGATGGCTACATCAACGAAGCACAGCGCATGGGCTGGCTCCATCGCATCCTCCTTAATGTGTCTCCTTTCTGAGTACGGGAACCATGGCTGACTCTGTATTCATTCAATCTCTTTTGCGCGCAGCCAAATCCGCAGCTCAAGCGCTCTGCACCCTGTTGTGCGCCGGCACGTTATCGCTCGGCGGCGCGGCACAGGGCGAGCAGATACGCGACATTGCCGATTTTGCCGGGATACGCCCCAACAGCCTGGTGGGCTATGGCCTGGTGGTCGGCCTGGATGGCAGCGGCGACCAGACCACCCAGAGTCCCTTCACCGAACAAGGCCTGACCAACATGCTGTCGCAGCTGGGGGTCACCCTGCCTGCGGACGCCAACATGCAGATGCGCAATATTGCAGCAGTCATCGTGACTGCCAACCTGCCGTCACTCTCGCGCCCGGGGCAGCAGATTGACGTGGTCGTGTCATCGATCGGTAACGCGCGCAGCCTGCGCGGCGGCACCTTGCTGATGACGCCGATGAAAGGGGCCGATGGCGAGGTTTATGCGGTGGCTCAAGGCAACCTGCTGATCGGCGGAGCCGGTGCTTCGGCGAACGGCAGCAGCGTGCAGATCAACCAACTGGCCGGTGGGCGTATCAGTCGCGGCGCCACCGTCGAACGCGCGGTTCCGTTGCGCCTGAGCAGCGACAACGGCTTGCTCAGTCTCTACATGCATGAGCCTGACTCCGCCACGGCCCAGCGTGTCGTCTATGCCATCAATTCCGAAATGCACCGTACGGTGGCGTCGGCCATGGATGGCGGGATGATCGAGATTCAGGGGCCGCTGTCACCCAATGAACGAGTCAACTTCATGGCCCGCATCGAGAGTATCGAGGTATTGCCAATCCAGACCCGTCCCAAGGTGATTCTTGATTCGCGCACCGGCTCTATCGTGCTCAACAGCTCGGTGAAGCTGTATCGCGCCGCAGTCGCGCACGGCAATCTCTCGGTCGTCATCGACACCACCAACACCGTCAGCCAACCCGGCGCCCTCAGTGGCGGCCAGACAGCCGTGACTTCCCAAAGCAATATCTCCATCGAATCCCAGGGTGGTTCGCTGCACTTGCTTGAAGGCACAGCGAATTTGATGGACGTGATCAAGGGATTGAACGCGTTGGGGGCTACGCCGCAAGACCTGATGGTCATTCTGCAGGCACTCAAGGCCGCCGGTTCCCTACGTGCCGAACTCGAGATCATCTGATGAACAGTACTGGCAGCACCGATGGCTTTGCCCTTGATGTCCAGGGCCTGGAGCAACTCAAGCGACGCTCGCATCAGGACGCCAGCGGGGGGCTGAAAGAGGCCAGCAAACAGTTTGAAGCCCTGTTCCTGCAGATGATGCTCAAAAGTATGCGAGGCGCGATTCCGAAATCGGAAATGTCCAGTGACTCGCAGACCGAGATGTACACCGAAATGCTCGATCAGCAGTGGGCGCAGAGCCTGTCGGGAAAAGGCATCGGCCTGGCCGAGCAACTGACCCGACAGCTCAGCGGTCATTCCGCCATCTACAGCGATGCCAACACCGACATCGATGCGCAAGCGGCCCTGTTCCTCGATCTGCCGCCGTCACGCCCGACCGGCACCACGTCGCCCTTTGCGAACACGGCGTATCAGACTCAAGCGTTTGAAGCCTGGAAACGCCGCGAAGTCAGCGGCGCGCAAAACGAACAACCCGAGCATGTGCTGGCGTTCGTTTCACGCTTGAACGAACCGGCGCAAAAAGCCGCACTCAGCAGTGGCGTGCCAGCCGAGCTGATCCTTGCCCAGGCAGCACTGGAAACCGATTGGGGACGACGCCAGATCACCACCCCGAATGGGGCCGACAGCCACAACCTGTTCGGGATCAAGGCCGGCAGCCAATGGCAAGGCGCGACAACGCAGGTCATGACCACTGAATACGCTGAAGGTGAGGCGCAAAAACAGGTGGAGCGCTTCCGCGTTTACCCGACCGATGAGGCGGCCTTCAACGATTACGCCCGATTGATTCGCACCCGCCCCGGTTACGCCGCCGTGCGCAACGCCACCGACGCGCCACAGGCGGCCATCGCGTTGCAACAGGGGGGGTACGCCACCGACCCGCGATACGCCCAAAAACTGATTTCAGTCATGGCCACCATCGGCCCGCTGCGACCTGTCCCTACCGTGGCGCAACTGGAAAAGTGACGGACAACCCAATGCCGAGCGCCCCGATCGCGCCAGTCATGGACCTGTCGACAAAAGATTCTTGAAAAGAATCAGGGTTACCGGTCAAGTTGCACTTTCGCGGAGCCGATAGTGCGCACTATGTAGCGTAGGAGCTTCTCGATGAATATTATTTCCATTGGTGTCAGCGGCCTCTCCGCCGCACAGATCGCACTCAGTACCAGCAGTAACAACACCACCAACGCCTATACGGATGGCTATACCCGGCAGGTCGCCAACTTCTCCGAATCCGCATCGGGCAGCGGTGTGCAGATTTCCAGTGTCGATCGCCAGTACAACCAGTTCGTGACCACCCAACTCAACAGTTCGATCAGCACCGAAAGCGCGCTGTCGACCTATCAAACCGAAGTCGATCAGATCGACAGCCTGTTGGCCGATGGCGATGCCAGCCTCGATACCCTGCTGCAAAGCTTCTTTTCAGCCATCCAGACCCTGACCTCCGACGCCAGCGACACCGCAGCGCGGGAAGAAGTCGTAGGCGCGGCTGAAACGCTGACATCGCAGTTCACCCAGTTGGGCAGCTACCTGGACGAGATGGCGGACGACGTGAACAGCCAGATCGATGATCAGGTCACGCAGGTCAACGATCTCACCGGGCAAATTGCCGATCTCAACAAAAAAATCAGCCTGTCCGACGCACTGGGCACAACCTCCAACGACCTGCTCGATCAACGGGATCTGCTGGTCAGTCAGCTCAGCGAATTGGTCAATGTCGATGTCACCACGCAGGACAACGGCAGTTACAGTGTGTCCCTGAGCAACGGCCTTGCGCTGGTGTCCGGCAATGACAGTTTCGAACTGCAAACCAGCGTCTCGGCCAGCGACCCCACCCAAACGGTGGTCGCCTACGTGGACGCCGCCGGCAACACCACCGTGCTTGACGATTCAACGTTCGAAGGCGGCTCCCTGGGTGGGCTGATGGATTTTCGCGACACCACGCTGACCGAAACGCAAAACCAGTTGGGCATCCTGGCGGTCACATTGACACAAGCTTTCAACACCCTGCAGGCCTCGGGCATCGACCTGAATGGCGATACGGGAACCGATTTCTTCTCGGTCGACGACCCCAGCATTTACGGCAATACCAACAACACCGGCGACGCGATATTGACCGCGACTTTCACCGACGATGTGAGCGCATTGAGTGCCAGCGACTACACCGTCAGTTACTCCGCCAGCAACGGCTACACCGTGACCCGCAATGACACCGGCGCCAGTGTGGATTCAACCTACGACACCGACACCCTGACGTTCGCCGGGATCAGTGTGACCATCAGTGGCACCGCCGATGACGGCGACAGCTTTCTGGTGTTGCCGACACGCAACGCCGCCAGCAGTTTCAGCACCCTGACCAGTGACGGAAGCCTGATCGCTGCGGGTACCTCGACCGGCAGCAGCGATAACACCAACGCCCTGGCGATGCTCGACCTGCAAACCGACAGCCTCGTCGGCGGCACTTCGACCCTCAGCCAGACGTACTCGACACTGGTCAGTGACGTGGGCAGCACCGCCAGTAAAGTCGCTGGCCAACTCGAAACCCAATCGAGCCTGACCGAGCAACTGACCACGCTGCAGCAATCGGAATCGGGGGTCAATCTGGATGAAGAGGCGGCCGACCTGATTGTCTATCAACAGTATTACCAGGCCTGCGCGAAGATCGTCGAAGTAGGCACTACCGTGCTCGACAGCATTCTCGACATCAGCTGATAACCGTCTGAAAGGAGCGTCACGCCATGCGTCTCAGCACTGCGACGATTTACAACCAAAGCTTGAACGCCATGCTCGCACAGGAAAGCGCCTATCAGGACGCTGCCCAGGAAGTCGCCAGTGGCACCCGAGTGGTCAACCCTTCCGACGACTCGCTGGCCGCCGCCCAGGCTGTCAACGTCCGACAGGCGATCTCGACCAATGAGCAATACGCCGACTCGCGCAGCGCGATCACCACCTCGCTATCCCAGGAAGAAAGCACCCTCGACAGCATCAACGATGCCATCAGCAGCGCCATGGCCCTGCTCGTTCAGGCCAACAACGGCACCTTGAGCGACGCTGACCGCGAGTCGATCGCCACCTCGTTGCAGGGCGTCTACGACACGCTGGTGACGTTGGCCAACGCCACCGACAGTAACGGCAACTACCTGTTTTCCGGCTATCAGAGCCAGAGCCCGGCGTTTGCCGAAAATGCCAATGGCGAGCTGGTCTATCAGGGCGACAACAACGTCGTCACGCAGCAAGTCAGCTCCACCCAGACCATGGCCAGCGGCGATACCGGCGCAACGATCTTCCTGTCGGTCAGCAGCTCCGCAGATTTCATCGCCGAAGCCGGCGACAACACCGGCAGCGTGACCTACGACGGCCCCGACATCACGGACACACAGGATGCGAATTACGGAACAGGCTTTGTCGTGACCTTCAGCACCGCCACCGACGGCACTGCCCAATACAGCATTGATGGCGCCGATCCGGTTGCCTATTCCTCGGGCGACACCCTTGAAGTCAACGGCTTGTCCCTGACCCTAAGCGGAACCCCGGCCGACGGCGACACCATCACGGTCAGTGCCGCCGCCGATGCCGATCCGGACCTGTTCGCAACGTTGAAAAACCTGATCTCGGTGTTGCAGACACCAGTGGATACCGAGGCCGATCAGGCCAACCTGAGTAACACCCTGTCCACGGCCAGCCGCGAATTGAGTAACGCCCAGGACACGGTGCTCACCGTCCAGACATCCGTCGGTTCACGGCTTAATCAGTTGGAAGTGCTCGACACCATCGGCGATGACCTGGCACTCAGCTACACCGAACGTCTTTCCGGCCTGGTCGATGCCGACTACACCGAGTCGGTCACCGAATACACCGCGCTGCAAGTGGCGCTACAGGCCGCCCAGCAAACCTTCGTCAGCATTCAGAAGATGTCGCTGTTCGAGTACATCTGAGCCCTCGGCCCCTGCGCCGCCCGGACGACCTGGCGGTCGCAGGAGCGTTTCAGGGCCGCGCCATGTTGTCGATCAGGTACTGCATGAATTGCAGTGTGCTGGTCATCAATCTTTCGAGAAACTGCCCCAGATCGCCCATCACCACCATCAGCAAAACCAACCCCACGCTCAACGTCGCCGGGAAACCCACGGAGAACACCGTCAACTGTGGCGAGACGCGGTTCAGAATGCCCATGGCCAGGTTGATGATCAGCAGCGTGCCGACCATGGGCAGAGCCAATAAAAGACCGGTGAGGAAGATCGTGCTGCCATAGCGGGCTATCAGATTCCAGGCATTGGGGTCGAAATGCAGGTTGCCGATCGGCAAGGTCTTGAAGGTGCTTGCCAGCAGCTCAAGCACCATCAGGTGCCCGTTCAGCGCGAGAAACATCAGGATCGTGATCATGCCCAGAAAGCGCGACAGTACCATGCTGTTGGTGCTGGTATCGGCGGAAAAAAAGGTGGCGAACGCCAGGCCCATTTGCATGCCGCAAATGTCGCCGGTCATCTCGACCACCGCCAGCGTGATACGCATGACCATGCCCAGGGACATCCCGATCAACACTTGCTCCACAATCACCCCAAGCCCCGCCCACGAGAACAGGGTGACATCCGGCAAGGGCGGCAGATTGGGCGCGAGCAGGAAAGCAAGGAGCATCGCCAGGCCCACCTTCACCTGACTCGAGACGTTTTTATGACCGAGAATCGGGTCGCTCATCAGATACGCCAGCACTCGACAAAACGGCCAGAAGAAGCCGGTCACCCAGAGCTGCAACTGTGCCGAACTGACTTCGATCACGGGCGTCAGCCGATCAGCATGGGCAAATTGCTGAACAATGCGCGTGTGTAGTCCACCAGCATCTCCATGATCAGCGGACCTGCCAGCACCAGCACCACGCACACCCCGACAATTTTGGGGATGAACGACAGGGTGGATTCGTTGATCTGCGTCGCGGCCTGAAACAGGCTCACCAACAGCCCGATAAACAGCGTCACGAGCAGCACGGGCGCGGCCACGATCATGCTCATGCGCATGCCTTTGTAAGCCAGGTCCATGACCATTTCCGGTGTCATTATCTACGTCCTCGAAGCCACTTCATCAGGTGTAAAAACTTTGCGCCAGCGAGCCGAGCAGCAACTGCCAGCCATCGACCAGCACAAACAGCATCAACTTGAACGGCAGCGAGATCGTGGACGGCGGCACCATCATCATGCCCAGCGCCATCAACACACTCGCCACCACCAGGTCGATGATCAAAAACGGAATGAAGATGGTGAAGCCGGCCTGAAAAGCAGTCTTCAGCTCGCTGGTCACAAAGGCCGGCAACAATACCCGCATCGGTACATCCTCAGGGCCCTGCAAGTCCTCGATCTGGGCCAGCCGCGCAAACAATGCGAGGTCGCCCTGACGCGTTTGGGTCAGCATGAATTTGCGAAACGGCTGACTCGCCTTGTCGAGAAACTGCTCGACCGTGATCTCGTCTTTGGAGAACGGTAGCCAGGCTTTTTCGTACGCCTGATCGAGGGTCGGTGACATGACGAAAAAAGTCAGGAACAGCGACAACCCCAACAACACCTGGTTCGGCGGTGCCGACGTGGTGCCAATGGCGGTGCGAAGCAAACCCAGGACAATGATGATGCGGGTAAACCCGGTCATCATCAGCAGCACCGCAGGCAAGAACGCCATGGCACTGAGCAGCAACAGGGTTTGCAGGCTCAACGACCACTGCTGACCACCCGCCTGCCCGGTGAAGGCCGCCAGCCCTTGAATCGCCGGTTCGGCCTGAGCATCGGTCAAGCACGCGAACAGCAATACAGCCGACAGCGTCCGTTTCAACCCGCGTCGAACAAAAACCGGCGCACTCATGACGGGCTCCCCGGACCCTCGCCAGTACGCTGGACACTGCGCTTCAGAGCACCGGCCAGGCGTTCGGCAAAACCGTCACCGAGCATGACAGCGCTGCCCTCGGGATCGGCGGGCGGTGCATCCATCTGCGACAGTGCACTGACCTGTTGCGCGGTGACACCCAGCACCAGCCACTGGCCCCGTACCTCGACGATCACCACTTTCTCGCGCTGGCCCAGGCTTGTGCTGCTGACGACACGCATCAATTTCCCGGGGGACAGCGGACGCGCACCGACACGCCGCACGATCCAGCCACAGAGCAAAACACAAGCAACCACTAGCGCCAGCGCCAATGCCGTCTTGCCGAGCAATGCCAGGTTCATCAGGCTGTCCGAAGGGACGCCGAGGGCCACGGGCGGCGGAGTCTGACTGACGAGGCTCATCGGTTGAGTTTTTGAACGCGTTCGGAAGGCGTGATGATTTCCGTGATTCGGATACCGTACTTGTCGTCCACGACCACCACCTCGCCCTGGGCTATCAGGTAGCTGTTGATCAAGATGTCCATCGGCTCCCCCGCCAGGCCGTCGAGTGCCAGCACCGAACCCTGGGCCAGTTCCAGCAACTGCTTGATGGTAATCCGCGTGCGGCCCAGCTCTACGCTCAGCTTGACCGGAATATCCATGATCATTTCCAGCTCGCGTGCTGCTGCCGTGGGCTGCGGCGCGGTCAACGGCTTGAACAGGCTGGTGCCGACGCTCGGTGCAGGGCTGTCGGCCGTCGCCTCGGCCTCGGCCTCGCTCTGTTCGGCCAGGGCGATGGCCCAGGGATCCTCAGCAACCGCCCCGGCGCCCTGCTCGGCCAGCGCGTCAGCCCAGTCATCGGCCACTTGCGGCTCGGTAGTGTTTGAATCAGTCATGGTCGGATTCCTTGGCAGTGGACACGTGGCCCTTCACGAATCGGCTGGTAGAAGAGGAGGCAAGGCTCAGGGAGTGATCGACCAGTTCCTTGACGAGCAACGCACGCATCCCGTTCTGGCTGCCATATTCGCAACTCATGACAGGCACGCCGTCGACACGCGCACAGACGATATCGGGCAGTTCGATGGGTAAAACGTCGCCGACTTTCAGCGCCATGACCTGCCCTACCCGGGCATCCATTTCGACAAAGTCAGCGATCAGCTCAATCTGGGAATGGGTGATCTCGCCGGCCATGCGCTTGTTCCAATGCCGCTCCTCTTCTGGATTGGTATCGGTGAGCGGGCCGTTGAGCAACTGACGCATCGGCTCGATCATCAGGTAGGGGATGACGATGTTGAAGTCGCTGGACAGGTTGCCGACCTCCAGATGGAAGGTCGCATTCACTACGATTTCATTGGGCGAACTGGTGATATTGGCGAACTTGGCCTGCATCTCGGAACGCAAATATTCGATTTCCAGCGGGTAAACGGACTTCCAGGCATTTTTGTAAGCGTCCACCGACAACCCCAGCAAACGCTGGATGATGCGCTGCTCGGTATGCGTAAATTCCCGCCCTTCGGACTTGGTCACAAAGCGGCCGTCACCGCCAAACAGATTGTCCACCACCATGAACACCACGCTCGGCGGAAACACCACCAACGCAGTACCTCGCAGCGGCTTCATCGCCAACAGGTTGATGTTGGTGGGCATCGGCATGTGCAGGGAAAAGTCGCTGTAACTTTGATAGCGCACGCTTTTGACCGTGATGTCGATGCTGCGCCTGATCAAATTGAACAAGCCCATGCGGAAGTAGCGCGCGAAACGCTCGTTGATGATATCCAGCGCGTGCAAGCGCTCGTGGATCACCCGGTGCTGAGTCGCCGGGTCGTACGGACGGACCTGGGCATCCTTGAGCACCCCGACATCGTCATCCGGAGCATCGTCGTCGCCCCCACGAAGCAACATGTCGATCTCGTCCTGGGAGAGCAAATCGTCAATGGCCATGGGTTACTGCACAATAAAGTCGGTGTAAAGAACGTTCAGCACCGAGAGTTCAGGCTGCTGTGCCGCCAGGGATTTTTTGAGTGTTTCGAGGATTTTCGCCGCCAGGATTTCCTTGCCCTGAGGGTTGACCAGCTGCGTGCTGTTTTGCCCGCTCAGCAGTGTCAGAAGCTGGCTGCGAATCTGCGGCATGTACTGCTGCATGAGCTTTTGCGTCGCATCGTTTCCGACTTCCAGTGCAAACCCCACATACAGCAGGCTTTGCTCATCGCGTTCGTTTTGAAGATTGACCGTCATCGGTGCAATCGTCACCAGCCGTGGCGCCTGGGGAGTGTTCTCGACGGTTTCAACCTTCGCCGCTGCATCTGCATGCACTGCTGTTTTGCTCATGTAGAAGTACATGCCGCCGGAACTGGCTGCCGCGGCGACCAGCGCCATCAACAGAATCAGGAGCCAGGGAAATTTGCGGGTGGTGGTCATTGGCTGGAACCATGCAATGAAGGAGAACGGTTAGGCAGGGCTCAAGTATGACCAGCCCCCTGGTCTTCCCATGGGGCGATAAGACCAGGGTAACGGCGGTATCTCGCGGTTTTGATTTGCCATTCAGACGTACAGGTCGACACCCGAACTGCGCACAACGATACGCTGCACCGCCGCCTGCTCAACGTCCGGCACGGCATCGGCGCTGCTCATCGGGGCGTTTGCTCGATTGCCTGGCGAATCGCGCCGAGCCTGATCGCCAGAGGCCTGGCGCGCAGACTCATCGTTCACCGAGGCCTGCCCCAGGGAAATACCCTGGGATGCGAGGGCCTCGCGCAACTGCGGCAATGCCTGCTCCACCGCGGCACGCACCGACGCATGTGCCGACTGGAACTGCGCATGGGTGCTGCCGTCATTGAGATTGAGGCTGATCGACAGCGGGCCGAGCTCGACGGGATTGAGTTGCAAGTCGACCTGCTGCTCGCCCCGCGTGATCATGTCGAACACCTGCTGACCGAGGCCGTCCTGCCATTCGGACGTGCCAACAGCGGTCGCGAGCACCAGACCATTGCTGATGACTTTGTCGCTGCCAGTCAGGCCGACAGAGCTCAATGTCAGCGATGCCAGGCTAAAGCTACTCTGGGCATCGCTACTGACGGAGCCATCGGCCTGGCTGTCGACCGGTGTGTTGTCGGTTTGCGCGCGCAGATCTTGCAGCACATCGGTAACGGGTCCGGTCAGCGTCTGCGACGTGTCCTGCCTGTCGATCGGATCGGACGTGTCCTGACCGGCATCAACGCCTGAGTCGACCAACGTCAGATGCTCGGCCGGCAGTTTGCTGTTGGCGCTGATCAACGTATCGGGGTCCGCGGGCACAGCGCCCTGAGCGGGGATCTCGGCGGGTAGAGCAACCGCTGGCGCAACGACCATCGAAGAGATATCGGGTTGGCCTGCGCTTTCGATCAGCGCCATGCGCTGACGAATGTCCTCCAACGAGCTGTCGACAGCACTCGAACTGTCCGAGGCACTCAGATCGGCATCGCTCGCAAGATCGTCTGCCGTGGCATAGAGATCCAGGCCAAGGTCATCGTCCGTGAGCGAGGCATCCGGCTCGGCGGAAGTGGAAGCCAGTGGCGGGGTCAGGGGGGGCATGGCTGATGTCGAAACGGCTGGAGCCGGCTGCTCGCCCGGTTCGGGGACGACACTTGCCACTTCGGAGGACGGCAACGTCGGCGCAAGGTCGGCGTCTTCGACCGGGCCACGGGTTGCGGTCTGCACCGTACTGTCGGTGATCGACGATACAGAGGTTGGCGTCACGGGTTCGGCGCTCGGGTCTGCCGCCTCTGTTTGAGGCTTGGCGTCCCCCATCGCAGCGGTCGGGCTCGCCGGGTCCTTGCTCGCCGGCGCCTCGCTCACCTGACTCAGCACAGACGAAAACGACTCACTCGTCGTGCCTGGCTTCTGGCCGCAAGCACTGGACTGAGTCGACGCAGCGGACGATGGGGCAAACGAAGCGATGATATCCATGGTGTCCCTTAGTGGCTGCTATCGATGGAGGACGAAAAATGACCAGGCCGCCGACGTAACTGGCTGGCCATTTCATCGGTTTGGCGCTGCTCCACACGCCCGGCCTGCAACCGCTCCTGCTGGGCCCGACGACTCAACAGCGCTTCTATCGCATTGACCTTGCGCCATTGCTCCAGCCAGCTCTGTTGGTGCAGGGCCACCTGTTTGCGGTGACGCTCCAGACTTTTTTGCGCGCGATCGACGGCCTCTTCCAGTGAATGGAGAAAGCCACGGTAGTTCGTGAGCGCAGAAGGGCTCATGCCATCCTTGAGCAACTCCTGCTGCAGGTTTTGGCGGTACTCCTGTTGATACTGGTCAAGCGTGCGCAGCTGATTGACCACCTGCTGTTCGGCGTGACGGCTCTGCGCCAAAGCGCGCGCCGCAACGTCCCGCGCTTTGCCGGTCAGCTCGATCAGCAGGTCAAGCGATTGATTAGCCATGGGTGATTACTCGCCAGGGACAGGAAAAAGTCATTTGCCAGGGAACAAGAGGTTGAGCCCGGACAGGGTCTCTTCCACGCTGGCGCGATCATTGATGCGCTGTTGCAGAAACCGCTCGATGTGCGGGTACAAACCGACGGCACGGTCGAGCTGGGGATCGTGTCCCGGCGCATAGGCGCCGACACTGATCAGGTCGCGATTGCGCTGGTAACGGGACAGGGTCTGCTTGAGCTGTTGCGCCTTGCGCTGCTGCGATTCACTGACGATGGCGGTCATCGCCCGACTGATCGAAGCTTCGATATCGATGGCCGGGTAATGCCCGCTTTCGGCCAGATGACGCGACAGGACAATGTGCCCATCCAGGATCGCCCGCGCCGCATCGGCAATCGGATCCTGCTGATCGTCGCCCTCGCTGAGCACCGTATAAAACGCCGTGATCGACCCGCCGCCGGGCGGACCATTGCCGGTGCGCTCGACGAGCTTGGGCAGCTTGGCAAACACGGATGGCGGATAGCCCTTGGTCGCCGGCGGCTCGCCCACGGCCAACGCGATCTCGCGTTGAGCCATGGCGTAGCGGGTCAACGAGTCCATGATCAGCAGAACATCCTTGCCCTGATCGCGAAAATCCTCTGCCAGGCGCGTCGCGTATGCCGCGCCCTGCAAACGTTGCAGCGGGGACGTATCGGCCGGCGCCGCTACAACCACAGAACGGCGCAAGCCTTCTTCACCCAGGATGTTGTCGATGAAATCCTGCACTTCCCTGCCTCGCTCCCCGATCAGCCCAACCACGATGACGTCGGCCTGGGTATAGCGGGCCATCATGCCGAGCAGTACCGATTTGCCGACGCCTGAACCGGCAAACAGCCCCAGGCGCTGACCACGACCGACACACAGCAAAGCATTGATGGCACGGATGCCGACATCGATCTGACGATCGATAGGGGCACGCTTGAGAGGGTTGAGCGGCTGTGTGTGCAAGCTGGAGTGATGGGCTCCCAGCAACGGTCCGCCGCCGTCCAGCGGCTGCCCGCTGCTGTCCAGCACCCGGCCGAGCAGCGACAGGCCCAGCGGAAAATAACGACCGCCGGCCGCGCCCGTCAGGCCGTCGTCCGAGGCAAAGACCCGCGCCCCCGGTTGCAGACCGTGGATTTCTTCCAGTGGCATCAGGTAGAGGATATCCCCTGAAAAGCCCACCACTTCGGCCTCGGCATAAGCGGGGGCCGGGCGGGCGAGACTGAGCACCGCCAACTCGATGCGGCAGGCACCACCCAACGGCAGACGCAGGCCCACCGCCTCCAGCACCATGCCAGTGGCGCGGGTGATTCGCCCGCTGCGCAGGTAGTGCGCCACCCTCAGCGACTCGCCCTGAAACGTGTCCAGCACGCCGCTCCAGCGTTCGACATGCAGGTTGCCCGGGATCATGGCTGCTCGCCGAGGATCGCCACGGCGTCCTCCAGCCCCCGCGCGATGCTGCGATTCAACATCTCCAGGCGTGACTGGCGCGTGGCGTCCAACTCACCGCTGGCGCTGACCACTCGACAGCCGCCAGGCAACATCGTGGTATCGGCGTGCAAGGCCCAACCCGCCGCACCAATCTGTTCGCCCAGGCTGCCTTGAACCAACTGCAAGTCATCGGGGTTCAGCCACAGGCGCGGCTTGCCACTCAGCTCGGGGTCGCTGTTGAGCATCTTCTGCACAATAACGATCACCTGCTCCGGTTGGGCGGTCAGGGCTTCTCCTGCCAATTGCTGCGCGGCCTCAAGCGCGATCCGGGCCAACTGGCGGGCAATATGCCCGTCCATCTGCTTGAGCGCCTGATCGAAGTTTCGGCACAACTCCAGCAACGGTTGCAAGGTGTGCACAACCTGCTGCTGCAACTCCACGGCGGCGGCCTGACGACCCTCGCTCAGGCCTTGGGCATACCCCTGTTCCACCCCTTGCGCATGGCCAACTTGCTGCGCCTCGCTGAGGGTCTTTTCGCGCAGCACCTGCATTTCCAGCCGGTGCTGAAAGGCTTGCTTGCGCAGCCTTTCCCGATGGCTCATCTCCGGATCAGGGGCAGGCAATTCATTGCAGCCCAGCGGGTCCATCTGCCAGGGTTGCCAACGGTCGCTGTCGGGTGCGGGAGAGGACTCAGACATAAGCGTCATTACCGCGTGCAGTCACAATTTCACCGCTGTCGGACAAGCGTCGAACCACCTGCAGGATGGCCTTCTGTTCAGACTCGATCTGCGACATGCGGATCGGTCCGCGCGCCTCCATGTCCTCTCGGAACAATTGCGCGGCACGCTGCGACATGTTGTTGAGGAAGCGCTCCAGCAAGGCCGGCGGTGCGCCTTTAAGAGCAATAGCCAGCGAGTTGCTTTCGACCTGCTGAAGCAGCGTCTGAATGCCGCGATCGTCCACCTCGATAAGGTTTTCGAACAGGAACATCTCGTCGAGGATCTTCTGCGCCAGGTCTTCGTTGTGCTGGCGCACGGTTTCGATGGCCGACTCTTCGTGCGTGGAACTCATCAAGTTGAGGATTTCCGCCGCCGTTCTGACACCGCCCATTTTGCTGCGTTTGAGGCTTTGCCCATCCAGCATCACACCCAGTACTTCCGTCAGTTCCTGCAACGCCACCGGTTGTACGCCGCTGAAGGTCGCGATTCGCAGAATGATGTCGTTGCGCAGACGGTCGGGCAGCAACTGGAGAATGTCGGAAGCCTGATGACGCTCCAGATGCACGAGGATGGTCGCGATGATCTGTGGATGCTCGTCACGAATCATCTCGGCCACCATCGACGCTTCCATCAGGTTCAACTTGTCGATGCCGGAACCGGTGTTGGTGCTCTCCAGAATATCGTCGATCAGGCTGGCCGCGCGTTCGCTGCCCAAAGCCTTGGTCAAGACCGCGCGAATATGATCACTGGTCTGGATATTGATGGCCGCATATTGATCGGTCTCGTCCATGAACTCTTCAAGGACCTGGCGCATTTCCTCATGGGACACCTGGCTCAGTCGCGCCATCTCGATGCTGATGGCTTCGACATCCGTGCTCGGCAGGAATTTGAACACTTCGGCTGCACTGTCGGCATCGAGCGACAGCAGCAGGATGGCGCTGCGGCGAGCCCCGCTCATTTTGTTAGTCATTTTTCTTCATCCATCCGCGCACGATCATGGCGACCAGTCTCGGGTCTTCGGCTGCGATCTGCTGCAAGCTCTGCATGTTCTGCTCATACACGGCCGACTTGCGTGGCAGGGTGTGCGGCGCGGGGTCCTGGCCGGCGATCATGACAGCGGTGCCCGTGGCCGTCGGGACCAGTGCCGTCCCCGGCTCAGACTCGCTCGCCAGCGCCAACCGGTTCAACTCGCCATGGCGCCGTTGCATCGGCCTGAGCACCAGCCACCACAGCGTCAGCGCGGCAAAGCCGACCAGTAGATAGCGCATGGCGCTCATCAACAGGTTGTATGCCTCGGGGGTTTTCCACCACGCGGGCTCAGCCACGGCAATCTCTGTTTCAACAAACGGGCTGTTAATCACTTGCAGCGCATCGCCCCGACTTTCCGTGAAGCCCATGGCCTGGCGAACCAGATTGTTGATGTTTTCCAGTTCTTCCTTGCTCAGGGGCTCAGGGGTCGGCGTGCCGTCCTTGAGCACCGTGCGATAGTTGACCACCACTGCCGTCGTCAGGCGCTGGATGTTGCCCAGGCTCGATTTGACGTGCTCGACATTGCGGTCGACTTCGTAGTTGATCATCCGCTCGCTCTGCAGCGACTTTTCGTTCTTGCCGCCCTTGGTGTCAGCTGCGTTGGCCGCACTGGCGGCTGTCGTGTTCGCGGCGTTGGCCGCGGGCGTTGGCGCGGTGGCGCGCGTCGGCGCGGGGGTATTGGGTGGCGAGTTGGTCAGCGCCCCCGGAACGCCTCGACCGGCGTCGTCGCCCTCCAATACATGCTCGGACGTCTGCTTGCTGCGCACCGCCGCTTCATTGGGGTCCTGATTGGGGGCGTAACGTTCGGCGGTGCTTTCGCGACTGGAAAAATCGATCTGCGCGACCACCTGCGCATGAACGTTCTGATTGCCCAGCGGCGGCGTCAGGATGTCTTCGATGCGACGCTGGTAAGTGCGCTCGACCTCACGCACATAATTGAGCTGCGAGCCATCCAGGCCGGGATTGTCACCATGGGTCTGCGACAACAGACGACCGTTCTGATCGACCACGGTAACGGCATCGACGTTCAGTTCCGGCACGCTGGAAGTCACCAGATGCACAATCGCATTGGCCTGACTCTGCCCCAGCTCTCGACCGGGTTGCAGGGTCAACACGACCGACGCACGCGCCGCTTCGCGGTCGCGGACAAACACCGACTGCTTGGCCATGACCAGATGAACACGCGCCTTGGCGACCGGTCCCAAGGACTCGATGGTGCGAGACAACTCACCTTCAAGGCCGCGCTGATAATTCAAATGCTCGGCAAACTGACTGACACCGAAGGCCTGCTTGTCCAGCAACTCGAAACCAATGCCGCCGCCCTTGGGCAACCCTTGCTCGGCGAGTTGCAGGCGTAACGCATTCATCTTGTCGCTGGGCACCATGATGGTGTTGCCACCCTCGCCCAGCCGATAAGAAATGGCGCGCTTGTCCAGCTCACCGATGATCTGCCCGCCGTCCGCTTCACTGAGACCGGAAAACAGCACGCGATACTCCGGTTCGCGCGCCCACAGCAGCAGGGCCACGACGACCGCAATGACCGCCGCGCCCGCCAACAGCAAAGGCAGCAGGGGCTGACTGCGAAACAGCGTCGACAACGCCTCCAGCGGCTTGGCCGGAGTGCGGGTCAGAGTGTTTTTTTGCGCGCCTTTGGCCAGGACTGCGGAACTCACGAACACCTCGATAGCGAGGATAGGGCCTGTACGAAAGACATTGCAGAGTCCGGTAGCAGTAGTAGTCGATCAGCCTCCTGTTTCAGGCAGCACCCAGGGGTACCGCAGCGAATCGGGACGGCCGGCAGGACTTCATTCTGGCGAAAATGGCGGAAGCTAAAGGCCGGAAAAGCCGCCGGTTTTGTGGTCAATTGAGCGAATGTGCGGACCGGCAGGCTTGGTAATCTGCTGGCCTAATCGCTGCATACAGGTCTTGCGCCATGAATTCGTCCGCCCTCACCAATGCCTTGCAACAACTGACGCTCCTCGCCGAGCAGGCCGAAGGCGCGAATATGCATAACGTCAGCAGCGGGCCCGCCAGTGGTTTCGCCGGTGAATTGCAGGTTTCGCTGCAGCGCATCAACCAATTGCAACAAGCCGCCAGCAACCAATCCAACGCCTTCCAGGCAGGCAGTGCCGCGGTTTCGCTCAGCGATGTGATGGCCGACTCACAGAAAGCCAGCATTGCCTTCCAGATGGGTGTGCAAGTGCGCAATCGCCTGCTCACGGCCTACAAAGACGTGATGGCCATGCAGGTCTGAAGTCGCGGAGCCCGGCGGGCTTCGTGGCACGGCGCTCGGCAGCCTTGCTGATGAGATCGTTGAAAAACGCGATCAAGCCCTAAAGACGGGTTTGCCCGTTGCCGATGTTGCGTTCAAACGCACTCCTTTGAGTGTGAACACAACACCTTGCTCAACGAGCAAGGCCAGGCACTCACCAAGACAGGCCCCCACATGACAACGACCACCACCTCCAGCAGCTCGACCGCAACCGTTACCTCCCTGGGCGTTGGCTCCGGGCTGGATCTGGACAGCATTCTGGAAAGTCTGGAAGACTCGAAAGAGACCAGCCTGCTGGACCCGATCACCGCACAAGAGGACTCGGTGGAGGCCGAAATATCGGCCTACGGTACGTTGACGAGTGCCCTGACCACCCTGCAATCAGCGGTTGAAGCCCTGGCCGATGAGAGCCTTTACAAGTCGTTGACCACGACCTTGTCCGGCACCGGCGTGACGGCGGCAACCACCAGCGAAGCCGAAGCCGGCACCTACCAGCTGGAAGTGACACAACTGGCCCAGGCACAAAGCCTCACCACCGATGGCATCGCCGACAAGACCACCGCGCTGGGCACCGGCACACTGACCCTGCAAGTGGGTACAAAAGAGGCGGTATCGATCACCCTCGACAGCAGCAACAACACGCTGGAAGGTATCCGCGACGCAATCAACGCGGCCGATGCCGGCGTGACCGCCTCGATCGTCAGTGACGGCAGCGACACCCCGTACCGCCTGGTGCTGACATCCGACAGCACCGGCACCGAATCGGAAATGACCGTGACCTACACCGGCACGGACAGCACCGATGAAGCGTCGAGCCTGTTTGGCTACGACGGCTCGACAGGCAACATGACCGAAACAGTCGAAGCCCTGGACGCAAAACTCACGATCAACGGCATCTCTATTTCGAGCCAAAGCAACACCGTCGAAGATGCCCTGGAAGGGGTCACCCTGAGCCTGTCCACAACCGGCAGCTCGCAAACTCTGACGATTACCCAGGACACCGACGCCATCCTCGATGCCATTACCACGTTCGTCGATGCGTACAACGATTACGTCACGACCGTGGATGACTTGACCGCCTATGACGCGGATACGGATACGGCAGGCGAGTTGCTGGGAGACTCGACCACCCGCCGAATCAGCAGTGAATTGAGCAGTGATCTCTACAGCGCTATCGGCAGCGGGACGTATAGCTACCTCTCGCAGCTGGGGATTTCCCTGGAAGTCGATGGCACCTTGTCGATTGACGAAGACACGCTGACGACCGCGCTCGAAGACAACATTGATGCTGTTTCGGAATTCTTTATCGGCACCGATGACACCACAGGCTTTATTACCCAGATGTCGACCGACCTGGACAACTACCTGGACGAAGATGACGGCTTGATCGTCGCTAAAACCGACAGCCTGGAATCCAAACTGGAGCAACTGGAGGAGCGCTATGTAGAGAAGCAGGCGCTGATCGACTCCGAGATGGCACGCTGGACCGACGAATTCACCCAACTTGATACCTTGATATCCGAGCTGAACTCGACGGCCGATTATCTGACGACCCAGTTTGATGCACTTAACAGCGATGATTGACGACCCTACTGCGGAGCAAATTAGATGAGTTCCATTCGAGACGCGAATGCTTATGCCAGGGTGGGCGTAGAAAGCGGCATTTGGGCGGCCTCTCCTCACCAAAGGATCGTGATGCTGTTCGACAGTTACCAGGCATCGATTCGTATCGCTCGCCTGCACCTGCAGACCGGCAACATCGCCGAAAAAGGCAAGGCCATTACCAAGGCAATCAATATTGTCAGTAAGGGGTTGCGCGCCTCGCTGGATCTCGAACGAGGGGGCGACGTTGCCGTGCAACTTGACCAGCTCTACGACTACGTTGTTCGTGTGCTGCTAAGGGCAAATCTCAACAATGACGAGACTGCGCTCACGACTGCCGCCGATCTGCTGGAACCTGTCGCCGCAGCCTGGCTAGCCATTGGTTCGCACATTGAGGAAGAGCGGTAGACATGATGCAAGCACAATTGATCGCCGCTTATGAACAACTACTCAAACAATCACAACGCCTACTCGAATGTGCAGAAAAATCCGACTGGAACGGCATCTTCACCTTAAAGTCCCAAGGGCTGATCGATGCCAACTACTTGCGCCGCGCCGAAGATCAAGTCGAACTTGACGATGCCGGCCGGCAACACAAGTTTGAACTCATCAGCCAAATCCTGATGCTGGAAGAACAGGTCAATTCGTTCTTGCATGCCCGTCAGAATGACTTGGGTGAGCTCATGCAAATCAATCGTCGAAAGAGCGATCTGAATACGGCTTACCGCGCATCGACCAACAGCGTGATACCCATCGACCGCTATTTGTATCGAAAAAAATAACAGCCTTGTACAAGCCGTACCAAGTCACGACACATTGATGTGAAATTATCTTTGAGGTGCAAAAAGACGCCTGACAACAGACAACAAATAGTCTGCCTCAGTCGGTTATCGTACGTTTCAATTGATACTTTAGAAAAAATTAAAAAGCCGGTATTCACGACCTGCGAGTGGACGGTCGAGCGTGTGAATAACCGAATAAAAAAGATATGACAGGGTGCCTGCCTGCAAAGCAACAGCACCCATTTTTTGTACTTGTCGATTTGCAGCACCTGTCTGCCAGAGGTCACGCCGCCAAGGCGCACCGAACTGTAGTACCCATCGGGAGGGTAGAAGTTGCCAAATACCAACGCTGAACTAGAAGACATCCAGGATCTGAATCTTTCCTATTTATTACTGGCCCAAAACCTGCTGCGCAAAGATCGGGAGATCGCCATTTTTCGCCTGAAACTCAGCGAAAAAATGGCGGACCTGCTAACCAAACTGAGCAGCAAGCAAATGACCCAGCTAGCCCGGGTCAATCAATTGATTTGCCGCCCCGTTTTCGAAGAGACAGACCGCCTGTCCAAGGTCCTGGGCAACTCTCGCGAACTGGGCATGGTGGAAATTCATTCTGCACTGCTGATGGCCGCCGCCGATCGTTCAGGCGACATGCGAACCGGGGAAGGCTGATCCATGTCAGAAAAAAGCCTGGTTACCGAAATGCAGCAGGTGCAACTGGCGATCGAACTGATTGAACTGGGTGCGCGACTGCAGGTACTGGAAACCGAGACCTCGCTCAGCCGGGGCCGACTGATCCGTCTGTATAAAGAAGTTAGAGGAGCCTCCCCACCCAAGGGCATGCTGCCCTTCTCCACCGACTGGTTCGTGACATGGCTACCGAACATTCACTCATCCCTGTTTTACGGCATGTATCGCAGCATGATCGAAATCGGCGGACACCGGATCGATGCTTTCGTCAAAGCCTATCGCCTGTACCTGGAGCAGGTGGCCGATCAAGAAGGGGAATTGGTACTCGGCCTTACCCGAGCCTGGACCCTCGTACGCTTTTTTGAAAGCGACATGCTTGAGCTGATCCGTTGCGAGTGCTGCTCCGGCGAGTTCGTCGCCCATTCTCATGCACCAACGCAGCACTATGTATGCGGCATTTGCCAGCCACCTTCGCGCGCCGGCAAAACCCTGAAACGCCGAGACTTCGACGCCCTGCTACTCGACAGTCTGCCGCACGTACGCAAGGCTTGAAACGATCACAGCGTCGCGCCCCCCTCACCCCACGCAAAAAGAGCAGGTAAGCCCGACGGATCGGGCTTGCCTCTTTTCACCCCAGCCGCTCACCCCCAAAAAAAATAACTTCAAGTTTTCGATAGGCCTGCCGATATCCAGCAGGTCATCTATTTCTTAAATTTAAGGAACGACCACGTGCTCATCGCATTAGGGCTTATCGTTGTACTTTTGTCGGTGTTCGGTGGCTTCGTCCTGTCCGGTGGCAGCCTCGGCCCACTGTATCAACCGACCGAACTGCTGATGATTGGAGGGGCTGGCATCGGTGCGTTCATCGCCGCGAATAATGGCAAGACGATCAGGGCCACGCTCAACGCGATCTCGCGATTCAAGCGCAGCGCCAAGTACGACAAAACGTTGTACCTGGAACTGATGGCAATGATGTACGCCTTGCTGAGCAAAGCACGACGTGAAGGCATGCTGTCCCTGGAACGGGATATTGACAAGCCCGACCAAAGCCCGATTTTTGCCCAGCATCCACGGCTGGTGTCCGACCCGATGATCATCCATTTCATTACCGATTACCTGCGCTTGCTGGTCAGTAGTGCGATGCAGGCCCATGAACTCGACGAGCTGATGCTGCACGAAATCGAAGAGTTCGAACACGAAGCCCATTTGCCCGCCGACGCCCTGTACAAAGTCAGTGATGCCTTGCCGGCCTTCGGTATCGTCGCGGCCGTCATGGGGGTGGTCAAAGCCCTGAGTGCGGTTGATGTCGGTCCGGATTTGATGGGCCAGATGATTGCCCATGCCCTTGTCGGGACCTTTCTCGGGATCTACCTGGCCTACGGCCTGGTTGCGCCATTGGCCAGTCGTATCGATCGACAGGCCGCCGAATCGGCCAAGATGCTGCAGTGTATCCGCGTCACGTTGCTGGCGAGCGTGCAAGGCATGCCTCCACAATTAGCGGTGGAGTTCGGTCGCAAGGCCCTGCACACCAGCGAGAGACCCGGCGCGCTGGAGCTGGAAAGCCATGTGCGTGGCGGTAGCAGCCAACCCGGGCTCGAATGAGCATGAATGATCAACCGATCATCATACGGCGCAAGAAAAAGGCCGCTCACGGGCACCATGGCGGCGCATGGAAAATTGCCTTCGCCGACTTCATGACCGCGCTCATGGCGCTGTTTCTGGTGTTGTGGGTACTGTCCAACGCCAGCAAAAGCGATAAGGACGCGATTGCCGAATACTTCAGTACGCCATTGCTGGTCGCCATGAGCAAAGGGGATCGCAACTCGGCAAGCACCAGCGCCATTCCCGGCGGAGGCCCGGACCAACGCTTCTCTGAAGGTGAGCGAGCCCGAAGGGATCAACGCCCACAACGCCTGTCCAGCGAGGAGCGTCGTCATCTGGAGTCGCTCAAGCACCGGCTGGAAAGCGCGGTGGAGCGCGATCCACAACTGAGGGAGCTCAAGCAACAGATCGCCATTGAGCTGAGCCCGGAAGGTTTGCGCGTGCAATTGCTCGACACCGACAAACGCCCGATGTTCGAACTGGGCAGCGCCAATGTCGCGCCGTATTTACGAAAACTGCTCAGGACCCTCGCGCCGGTGCTCAACGAACTGCCCAATCGCATTCAAATCAGCGGGCATACCGACAGCCACCCGTACCCAGGCGGCGAGACGGGCTACAACAACTGGGACTTGTCCGCCGATCGTGCCAAAGCCTCTCGCCAGGAACTGGTCGCCGGCGGCCTGGACCCGGACAAGCTATTGCGTGTCTCAGGCATGTCCGATCGCATTCGCTTCCATGGCGCCGGCCCCTATGACGCCGCCAACCGGAGGATCGAAATCATTGTTCTGGACAGCCGCGTCGCGCAGAAAATTCTGTCTCAGGACGAATACGGCCCATTGGAAGTGCCGGAGCCGACGACTCCCGAGCCCTCCACAAGCAAACCGGCGGAACAAACCCGACATTAACGCTCGATTGTGCGTGGTGTTTCCACGATCAGTGCTCTTGGCTGCTGCGCACAATGACGACCTTTGACATGTCGCGCGGGTCGCCGCAGGCGCCCGGAGAGCCATGGCCGAGACCAGCAGAGAGGACAAGACCGAAGCGGCGACGCCGCGACGAATAGAGAAGGCCCGTGAACAGGGTCAGGTCGCCCGTTCTCGTGAAATGAACACCTTCGTCATGTTGCTGGCCGGCATCGGAGGGCTGTGGATCATGCGTGGCAAGCTGTATGACAGCCTGGGACAAGTCATGGAGCAGGCGTTGCTGTTCGACCGGGCACAACTGTTCGACACGGCACGCATGCTCAGTGGGCTCTGGTCATTGAGCCAGATCGCGCTGTTCGCCTTGATCCCATTCTTCGCCCTGATGACGCTCGCGGCCCTGGCCGCCCCGACGTTACTGGGCGGATTGGTGATCACCCTGTCGGCCGTGCGTCCGCAGTTTTCAAGGGTTAACCCCATCAATGGGCTGGCACGGCTCTTTTCCGTGCAGGTGCTGGTTGAGCTGGCGAAAGCCATCGCCAAGGCAACGCTGATCGGTACGGTGGTCTATTTCTTTCTCAAAGCACACATCGGCCAGTTGCTGGTCTTGCCGCAAATGCCGGCGCAGCAAGCCCTGACAGCGGTCATGGGGTTGACCGCCAAGTCCTGCGCAATGTGCGTGGCCGTCCTGATTATCGTGGTCGGCATGGACGCGCCTTATCAGTTGTGGACCTACGCGAAGAACCTTCGCATGTCCAAGGAAGAACAGCGCCAGGAACACAAAAACGCTGATGGCGACCCGCGTATCAAGGCGCGGATTCGTCAACTGCAACAGGCACGCGCCCGGCGACGCATGATGAGCAAGGTGCCCAAGGCCGACGTCATCGTCACCAACCCGAGCCATTTTGCCGTTGCCCTGTCTTATCAGAAGGATCGGAACGGCGCACCACGAGTGGTCGCCAAAGGGGCCGATGATGTAGCTCTGCGTATTCGCGACATTGCACGGGAACATCACTTGCCCGTGCTGGAAGCTCCGCCGCTGGCCCGTGCCCTTTACTTCCACGTCGATCTCGACCGTGAAATTCCCGTTGAGCTGTACACCGTTGTCGCCGAAGTCGTGGCCTGGGCCATACGTCTCAAGCGCGTGAGTGAGCATGGCGGTGACGTGCCACCGACCCCGGTGAACCTGTCCGTGCCGCCAGGCATGGACCAGCGTGGCCCGCGTAACGCTAAACCTGAGGATGAACAGAACGAATGAAAGGAATGACCGATTTACTCGGCCCTGACTCCTGGCTGGCCAGAACCGACCTGAAGATCATGACCGGGCCTGCGCTGATCGTTCTCATCCTCTCGATGATGATCCTGCCGCTGCCGACGTTTATTCTGGACTTGCTGTTCACCTTCAACATCGCGCTGGCGATCATGGTGTTGATGGTCAGCATGCTCACGGAAAAGCCACTGGACTTCTCGGCGTTTCCCTCGGTGCTGCTGTTTACCACCTTGCTGCGTCTGTCACTCAACGTGGCCTCGACGCGGGTGATTCTGATGGAGGGCCACACCGGCCCCGACGCCGCCGGGAAGGTCATCGAGGCCTTCGGCGAGTTTCTGGTGGGCGGTAACTTTGCCGTGGGTCTGGCGCTGTTCCTGATTCTGGTGACCATCAACTTCATGGTGATCACCAAGGGTGCCGGACGAATCGCCGAAGTCGGCGCGCGCTTTACGCTGGACTCGATGCCCGGCAAGCAGATGGCGATCGATGCCGACCTGAACGCGGGCCTGATCGGCGAACCGCAAGCCCGCCAACGCCGCAAGGAAGTCGCCCAGGAAGCCGATTTCTTCGGCTCCATGGACGGTGCGAGCAAGTTCGTGCGAGGCGACGCCGTGGCCGGGTTGGTCATCATGGGCGTCTGCATCATTGGCGGCCTGGCCATCGGCATCCTGCAACACGACATGGCCTTCGCCGACGCCGCCCACACGTACACCATGCTGACCATCGGCGACGGTCTGGTGGCGCAGATTCCTGGCCTGGTGATCTCGATTGCCGCCGGTGTCACGGTGTCGAGGGTCAATACCGAACAAGACGTCGGCCAACAGATGATGGGCCAGCTGTTCAGTCGGCCCAAGGTGCTGATGATGACGGCGGGCGTGATGGGTTTGCTCGGGCTGGTACCGGGCATGCCGAACCTGGTGTTTCTGATTCTCACCGGACTGCTGGGCGGGCTGGGCTGGTGGTTCACAAAACAGGAGGAGCTGCCGCAAGAAAGCTCCACCCAGACCTTGCTGCCCAAATCGGCGTCACAAAGCTCCGAAGCCTCCTGGGACGATGTGCACCTGGTGGATACGCTGAGCTTGCGCGTCGGCCACCGACTGATTCAACTGGTGGATGCGCGCCAGCAAGGCGAACTGATCACCCGCATCAAAAGCCTGCGCAAAAAGTTCGCCCAGGACGTGGGCTTTCTACCGCCCGTGGTGCATGTGCGTGACAAGCTGGAATTATCTCCCAACACCTACATCATCAGCCTCAAAGGCGTCGAGATCGGACGTGGCGAAGTCTTTCCCGGCAAGTGGCTGGCCATCAATCCCGGCAAGGTCACCAATGTGCTTGAGGGCACAGAAGCGGTGGATCCGGCGTTTGGTTTACCGGCCATCTGGATCGAGCCGAGCCTGCGTGAGCACGGACAGATTTATGGCTACACCGTGGTCGACGCCAGCACCGTGACAGCCACCCACCTCAACCATCTATTGCATCAGCACGCCAAAGACATGCTGGGCCGCGGTGAAGTCCAGAAGCTTCTGGACAAGCTCGGTCCCGACAGTAAGGGGCTGATCGACGAAGTCGTGCCCAAGATGGTGTCGCTGACGGTATTGCAACGTGTGCTGCAGAACTTGCTGGAAGAAAACGTCTCGATCCGCGACATGCGCACCATTCTCGATGCCCTGGCCGAACACGGCGGCGCGCAACAGCCACCCGATGTTCAGGAACTGACGGCCGTGGTGCGCATCGCCCTGGGGCGTTCGATCGTCAATCAGTTGTTTGCCAACAAGCCCGAACTGAAAGTCATCGGGCTGGACTTCAACCTTGAACAGGTGCTGATGCAGGCGGTCGGCAATGGCGGCTCGCTGGAGCCCAGCCTGGCGGACAACCTGATGCAACAAACCTCACTGGCCCTTAAACGCCAGGAAGTCAGCACCGAGCCGCCCGTGTTGGTGGTGCCGAACAAGCTGCGTCCGGTGCTGTCACGGTTCTTGCGACGACGTCTGCGTCAGTTGACGGTGATTTCCCTCAGCGAAGTACCGGATGACCGCACACTTCGAATGATTAACGTGATCGGAGGAACACCCAAGTGAGTGCTCAACGATTTATCGGTGCCAACAGTCGCGAGGCCATGAATCAGGTGCGTCTGGCCCTGGGTGAGGAGGCGTTGATCCTGTCGAGTCGCATGACTGACGAAGGCGTCGAGATCATGGCGCTGGCTGAAGAAACACCCGCGCACGCTTTTACGCCACTGCGTATTGCCACCCCGACGGAGTCAGACGACGGCCCGGTGCCAATCAGCCTTCACCATGCCGCGGCCGCTTACGCCCACCAGACCAGCCCATTTTCAACACACCCCGAGCCCATCGATACGCCGGTTGCGGCGCACCCGACGCCCGCAACCACCCTGGATTTCACCGCGTTGAGTGAACGTCTGCTGAGCGAAATTCAGGACATGCGCCAGCTAATCGATCGCCAGGCAGAACGGGCAGTCAGCGACCAGAGTGGTCGACCTCAACTGATCCGATGGCTGCTCGATGCAGGTTTCAGCGCACGTCTGAGCGAGGAATTGCTCGGCACGATCCCCCCCCAACTCCAAGGGCCTGATGCCACACCTGCAAGGTTGCAAGCCTGGCTGGCGCAAAAACTGGACAGCCAATTGAACCAGCTTGGTGACGATGCCGAGCTGTTCGACCACGCAAGCATCATTGCCCTGGTGGGGCCGACCGGGGTAGGCAAAACCACCACCACCGCCAAACTGGCGGAGCGTTATGTCATGCGTCATGGCGCCAGTCAGGTCGCCCTGATCACCACCGACAGTTTCCGTATCGGCGCCCATGAACAGCTGAAAATCTATGCCCAACTGCTGGGTGTCGACCTGCACACCCTGGGGCCTGCGGCGGCGCTCAGCCCGTTGCTGGCCAAACTGGCGGACAAGCGACTGGTGATCATCGACACCGTGGGCATGAGCCAGCGTGACCAACGCCTGCTGACGCAAATCAACCAATTGGGCTCCAGCGGCCGAGCGTTGCGCCTGATGCTGGTAATCAACGCGGCCAGCCACGGCGACACCCTGGAAGAAGTGGCGCAGACCTATCGTGACGCCGCGCAGGCGGCCGGCTGCCCACTGGATAACTGCATCATCAGCAAATGCGATGAAGCCGCACGGCTGGGCCCGGCACTGGATACCGTGATTCGTCACGGGCTTCGGCTGAACTACCTGTCCGTCGGTCAGCAAGTCCCTGAAGACTTGCAGCTCCCCGCAGCCTCGACCTTCCTGCAGCAGGCACTGGATATCTCCCGCCCTTCCCTGTTTGCCGCAAAACCGAGGACCTCGACGGCCCAGCGACTGGATGCGCTGGTGCGCAGTTTACTGGGTCAGAGCCGGACGATTTCGACCCTGCGCGACAGTCTGATCCATCGGATCGAGGGCTTTGAGCAGTTGCTCGATGCCTGGCCATTGGTGGGCATGCCCCAAGCGGAGCAACACCGGCTTTGGTCAGCGTTCCTGAATGTGCAAGAGCGCTGGACGCCGGCCAGTCCGAACGGTCTGCTGTTGTGGGGAGCGCCGCGCCCGGCGTCCGGAGC
This sequence comes from Pseudomonas sp. MIL9, assembly GCF_016887925.1. Taxonomy (NCBI): domain Bacteria; kingdom Pseudomonadati; phylum Pseudomonadota; class Gammaproteobacteria; order Pseudomonadales; family Pseudomonadaceae; genus Pseudomonas; species Pseudomonas sp. MIL9. The sequence continues at coordinate 145,751 of NZ_JAFEHE010000004.1, forward strand.
CTCATGGAACATGCCCTTGTTGACGGTGGACAGCGCCGGTCAATTGAAGGCCCGCCCCTGGCTGACGCATCGCATGCCGATTGGCCCCCAGCCACGACTGAGTTGGTGCCAGCCACGCTGGCCGGCACACCGTCATGTGTGGGCAACCTGTCCGAGCGGCGCCACCCTCGATGCGCTGCATGACAACGGACAGCCGTGGCAGAGTGCAGTCAAGGGCAGCCAGCGCGTCATGTACCAGGGCGAACATCGGCGCCTCGGCACACTGAACACACACAGCGAAGACTTCGGCGTTCGTGAACTGCGATACCGCAACCGCAACGTGCGTCTGAACCTGAGTCATCTGTCGGTCACGCTCAAGGGATCGACTCAAGCCCCCCTGCGTGCCTGGTTCGGTACGCTGCAAGACAGCCACAGCGGCCAGTGCCTGGGGCAACGCAGATGGCTGGCAGGGGAAAACACACAAGGCGTCTTGAAGGATCAGGTGGCCGATCTCATCCTGCAGTTGAAACACGATGAACTGGCAAAGCTCACCGGGCATGGCTGGGCGCTATTGGCGGACATTCAGCCGCACCTGCATGCCGAACTGCGCTTATACCTGGCGAGCGGACTGGCCGCGACCGCCGTACGACTGACCAATGCCAGCGATGACTGGGCCTTCCAGGCTCGCGCGCAACTGCTAGGGCTGTCGCCTGAAAAGAGAGCCGGCAATGCATCGGGGATTCTTGAAGGGTTGCTGCACCTGCTGACCGTCAGCGATGCCTTTACACGCATGGGCAGCGCTCGGCACAGCGCCTTCCCATGAACGATCCGGACACCCGACCGGCGGTGGACACACTGGATCAGGCCGCCGGCCTGCGCCGTTGGGCCGAAAAAAACAAGGCGAATCCCAACGCCACCGCCCACCAAGCCGCCCCGTTATCGTCGCCCGCGCCGGATCGCACACTGATCCTGTTCGGCCCAACGCAGGCGGCAGGCCCGGCGCATGAGACCCTGGAGCGCTGGCATCGGCAAGGCCATCAATGGATCGGCCACCCCGCCCGCTGGCGCCTGCTGCTCGTGGATAACAAGCACCGGAATCTGCAAGCCCTGACTCGCCAACAACCGCGCTGGGGGCTATGGATCGACAGCGACCTTGACGCCTTCCGCCGAGCCTTCCAGACCTTGTGCCAGCTCAGCGAACAAGGCGGTCCCGACCACGTGCTGGCGCTGCACGCCGGTTTTCCCCGGCAGGGCCTGCTCAACAACCTGCGAGAGGCGGCCCACCGTTATCTGGGCGTTCGGTTGTTGCTCATTGATGAAATCAGTGACTGAGGCCTTCGTCATTGGCTACTGCATCTAAGCGGGGAACATGTCGTGTAGCGCATGGCTGTTCCGCGCTTAAGGGGCTCGGGGGTGCAGTAATAATCCTCGCCATACGACTCCAGGCGTCACGCGGCTTCCAACTGTGCGGATGCCTCATCGCCATTTTCTGTCTTTCGCAGGCGCGCACGATGTATACGGCACAGGGCAAGATAAACCAGCAGGAAGTGCTCCAGCAGTACCTACCCTTGGTCCGGCGGCAAGCACTGGGTCTGAAAACCCGGCTGCCAGCCAATATCGAGCTGGACGATTTGATTCAGGCCGGCAGCATCGGCTTGCTCGACGCCATGTCTCGCTATGACTTTAGCGTGGGGGCCACGTTCGGAACCTTCGCCTCGCAACGTATTCGCGGCGCAATGATCGACGAACTGCGCACCCGCGACTGGGTACCCCGCAGCGTGCGACGCAACGCACGTGCGCTGGAGGATGCCATGCATCGCGTGGAGCAAAGCCTGGGCCGACCCGCCAAAGAGCGCGAAGTCGCTTCAGCGATGGGATTGACGCTCGCTGAATACCATCAAGTGCTCAGCGACACTAATGGTAGTCAAATGTTGCCCATCGACGATGTGGGCGAAGAGCATATCGATGCGATCAGTTCCCGGCACCTCACCCCCTTTGCCGAACTGGTCAATGATCGCAACCGAGCCCAACTCATGCGCGCCATTGACGCCCTTCCAGCGCGGGAAAGACTGCTGCTCGCGCTGTGTCATCATGAAAAACTCAACCTGCGCGAGATTGGCCTGGTGCTGGAAGTCAGCGAGTCACGCGCCTGTCAGTTGCACAGCCAGGCCATTGCCCGGCTGCGCGCCAGCATGACGGAATAACGACACGTGAAAATCACTGTGTTCGGTTCCGGGTATGAGGGGCTTGTGGCAAGCGCGTGCCTTGCCGATGTCGGCCATCAAGTGATGTGCATGGACATCGGCCCGCACGCATCGAACGGCTGCAGGACGGTGAAATACCGATTCACGAGCCGGGCCTGAGCCCCGCGCGTCCCAACCCGCGAACGCGCACGGCTCAGTTCATCAGCGTCTGACGATCACTGGGCGTAGGCCACCTCGTTGTAGCTGGCCACCAGCCAGGTCAGCTCTGACCGAGGAATTTCTGCGAGAGGACGCAGGTCGAATCGCGCCATTCGACCGACGAACCTGGTCGGTGCCAATAACCGCTCGACCACGTGATAGTGAGGACGATCGAGGTAATCGTCGAACAGCACGATCATCGGTTTGGTCGCCCGCAGGTAGGCGGTCACGAAGCAGGCAATCCGAAAACGCCCGTCGATCAGGACCACATCCGGTTGCTCGAAGAACGGTTCATCCCAAACCTTCAGCGGATAGGTGTGGAATTTTTTCCAGGCCCGGTCATTTTTCGGACGCGCCCATGGGCCGGTCTCGCCGACATCGATCGGGTAAATCACCGGTGGCGATGGCAGCGAAGCGCTGGCAATCCAGGCTTGCATGTCCTTGGCCCAACGGGCGTCGTTCTCGACCGAAATCACTGACTTGTCCGGCATTCTGGCGGCCATGATTGTCGAACCACCGCTGCCGTACTCCAGAATCACCGAGGCCTCTGCATAGATCGTTTTCAGGTAAGCGGCGACCTCTTCCGGGAATGTCACCTGGGGTTCCAGCATCGGCGCCCGCAAGCCATCATCTTGTCGAGCGGCAAGCGCTTCGACCTGGTTTGATGTGGGCATCGAGGCCGATGACGTGTTCTGACAATGCTTGAGGTACCGCTCGGCCAAACCGCTGTCGAGCGCGCTGAGAAGCTGTGTCGCGACGTCGTGAGCGCCGTAAACCGTGTGCAGGATGAACGCCAGCTTCAGCCGCTGGTTGTCCGACAGTGCCGCCAAACGCGCCGAGTCGGGCAGAAACAAGGCATCGGCACAGACCAGATGTGAGGCCTGAAGTTGATCAGGACTCTCACCCTGCAGCCGGTGGCTGTCGTGTTGAAGTTTATTCAACCGATAAAAGCTAAACCCCAGGCGAGCAAGGCTTTGGCTGATCAGGCCCACATCGGGCTGCTGGCGATGGGTCGGCGCAAAGTTGACGCGTGCCTGCACCAGCAGCGTATCGCTCAGTGTCCGTTGCCCGTGATCAATGACGGCGAGGCTGTCGTTCAGATTGTCCAGCACCAGCCAGTCAACGGACGACAAGCCATTGATCGCGTCCAGCTTCAGGGTCGGCAGCGCAAGTTGGGCCAATACGCGGGCACCCGGACGTTGCGCGGCCAGAGGTTCCAACGTCGCTGTCATCATCGGATCGAGGCACGCGTAGAGAGTGGTCGCCTGGCCATTGCCCAGTGCCGCATGCGGGTAATAATGCAACTCGCCGAGTTGTGCCAATTGCTTGGCATTATCGATGCGACTGGCCGGGTCGAACGCTATCGTCGAAAAGGCGCCCAGCTTTTGTAGCGCGACAAACTGCGCCGAAGCCACCAGTGTCGCGCCATGATCGAGCGTGACGATCTTGCCCTGAAACTTGAAACTGAAGCCCTCCTCCCTGACTGGCTCAACCGGGTGCTGGATGTCCACTGCCTCGGCTTCGCCCTGGAACCGGGCGCCCCCATCCTTGCTCAGCGTCAACGCGGCAGTAGGTTTGCCCTCGCAATAGCGCTGCCAGATTGCCCGCATGGCCGTGCTGAAATGGCTCGCAAAGCGCTGACTGTCACAGACCGGCGAACGCATCAGCACATCGCGCAGGTGGCCGCGAATGCGGGAGAGACTGTTCAGGTCCCTCGTCAGGCCGATGACGCGCTGACGGTATTCATCCCAACTGTCAACCACCAGCTCTGGCAGCCCGGCATTGACCAAGTGGGTGGCCGAGTGGCGCCCGGCGAATGTCGGGCCGGGCAGCGTAACCACCGGCACCCCCATCAACAACGCCTCGCAGGTCGTCAGTCCGCCGGAATAGGGCCAGGTGTCAAGTGCGATATCGACGCGGTTGTAGGTCTCGAGCAGGGATTTGTGGCCGACCGGCCCTTCGACCAGCACACGTTCAGGCGCAATTCCCTGGGCAGCCATTACGGCCTGCACATGCTCGCGCAGCTCACTGTTGCCGAACGCCCCGCCCTTGAGCAGCAAGCGCGAATCCGGCGTAGCCCGCATCAATTCGGCCCACTGGAGCAGCAGGACATCGTTGACCTTGGTCGGGTTATTGAAGCACCCATAGGTGATGAAGCCACTCTCCAGCGCCGGCAATGGCTTGATGTCGGGCGTGTAGGGCGGAGGGTCGTAACAGATGTAATCGTCGGGCAGACGGATGAGTTTTTCGGTGTAGAACGCATCCTCGCCTTCAGGCGACTCAATACTGTCGCTGAGCAAATAATCGATCGCATCCAGCCCCGTCGTATTGATCAGCCCGCCCACCCACTTCACCAGCAACGGCGCCGGTTGCAGCGCCATGGCGCCCATGCGATTACCAGCGTTATGGCCGCACAGATCGATCAGGATATCGATCCGGTCATCGCGAATGCGCTGGGCCAGCGTGTGCTCGTCCATGTGCTTGATCGCGAGCCACTGATGAACCGTCGCCTGAATGCGCAGGGTCAGATGATCACTGGCCTGGCTGGTGCTGTAGGCGAACAATTCAAACTGATGACGCGGCAATTTTTCCAGCACACCCACGATCATGTTGCCCACCGGATGCTGGCGCAAACCGTCGGACACCAGACCTATGCGCAGGCAGCGGTTCAACGCACGGTCCTGCACGTCGGGTCGTGCGGGAACGGATTTCGGACCGAAGCGTGACTGCCACTCCTTGCAGACCTCGAAGATATAGTCGCGGCTGCGGTCAGGATCATAGTGCAGCGACGTCAGACGATTGGAGTACGGCAGCACATCCTTGCGCCTGGCCAGCGACACCGCCTTTTGATAGTACTTATCGGCCTTGGCCAACTGACCGATGTCCTTGTAAAGGTTGGCCGCATTGTTCCAGTGACTGTAATCCCCCGGCTCTCGTTCGATCAGCTTGTCGAACACCGCAATGGCTTCGCCGTGGCGTTCCAGGCGATTGAGGATCAAGCCTTTGCGCGACAGCATGCGGCAGTCATGGGGCATTAACGCCAACGCGCGTTCGATGGACGGCAAAGCGTTGGCGAACTGGCCTTGCTCGAAATACAGCGTGGCCAGACGGTGATGGCCGACGGCGAAATCCGGATTGATCCGCAGCGCCCTGTGGACAAGTTCCAGGGCGCGATCCGCGTGGCCGAGCTTTTGCGCGGCCTTGGCCACCCGCTCCAGGGCCTGGGGCTCGTCGGGCGACAGGCGCAGGGCCTGCTCGAAACTGGCCAGCGCCTGTTCGGGATGGCTGTGCAATTGCAAGTCGCCCAGGTCTTTCCACACGCGCGGGTCGTGGGGGCGCTGCTGGCTGAGCCGTCGCGCCTGGGCCAGCGTGGGCGGGGCGGCGTGTTTGTGCGAGCCGGGACGCGGGGATCTGGACATTCAGGAGTGGCCTTGTGAAAAAGAGTCTGCGCGAAATGCTATCGCGCGCCCCTCCTCGGCAAAGCCCGGATAAAGCCCTCGCAATGCAGCGATTACCAAATATTGTGCGGCGAACACACGCAAAAAAGGGGCGCAGCGTGAGCTGGCCCCTTCGTACCGCGCCGTCGCGATTATTGCAGCAGCGACAGCATTTGCTCCGGCATGGAGTTGGCTTGGGCCAATACCGATGTACCTGCCTGTTGCAGGATCTGGGCACTGGTCATGGCCGACACTTCGGTGGCGTAGTCCACGTCCTGGATACCCGAACGGGCGGACGTCAGGTTGGTGGTGGTGGTCGAGATGTTGGTAATCGCCGAGTCGAACCGGTTTTGCACCGCACCCAGGTCCGAACGCATCGAGTCCACCGTATTCAGGGCGTTGTCGAGGGTGGTCAGGGTGCCGGTGGACTTCTTGGTCACCGCGTTGTCGGTGTCGATGCTGATGCTCGCCGAGGTGGTGGTGCCGCTGGTGGTCAGGGTCACTTCGGCTGCGTAGGTCTTGCCGCCTACGGTCAGGAAGTAGTCGCCGTCGGCGTCGGTGGACAGCGTGCCGCCGCTGACGGTGGTGCCGGACTTGTCGACATAGCTGGTATTGGTCGACGTGATCGCGGTGCCCGAGGAATCCGACAGCGTGCTGGCGGTCAGGGTGGTGTCGTAGCCGTTCACGTTGAAGTTGCTCAGGCCCAGGGTCTTGGCATTGACTTCGCTGAGTTTGATGTCGATGGTTTCGCCATCGTTGGCGCCGACCTGGATGGTGATGGTCTGGTCTTTGGACAGCACGTCCACGCCGTTGAACGCGGTTTGCTCGGAGATACGGTCGATCTCGTCCAGACGCTGGGTGATCTCGTCCTGGATCGATTGCAAGTCGGACTGGGAGTTGGTGCCGTTGGACGCTTGCACCGACAGCTCACGGATACGCTGCAGGTTGTCGTTCACCTGGTCCAGCGCGCCTTCAGTGGTCTGCGCCAGGGAGATACCGTCGCTGGCGTTGCTGCTCGCTTGTTCCAGACCGGTGATCTGCGAGGTCATGCGGTTGGCGATCGCCTGGCCGGCGGCGTCATCGGAGGCGCTGTTGATTTTCAGGCCGGACGACAGGCGTTCGATCGAGGTGCTCAGGCTGTCCTCCGAGGAGTTCAGGTTTTGTTGAGCGATCATCGAGGTGATGTTGGTATTGATAACTGACATTTTTGCAGTTCCTTCTCGTGGGTGAAGTGCTTATGACAAAATCAGAGTCCGGCACCCGTTACTTTCAGCGCCGTTACCGTACAGACATTGCGAACATCGGCGACCCGATCACCCACCTTTAGCCGGCCCTCAAAAAATTTTCACACACGCCATTCTGCGGCCCTGCGCCCCGCCAGCCATTTCCCGTAATGCTGATTTCGCCAGGGAATGTGGCTGTATTAACGGATTTGAATCCCCCCGCGCCAAGTTATAAAGCCTCCCTTTATCTCAATCGCACCCACGCCCTCGGCGTGGGTGCCGAGTGCTGTTTCAAGGAGTGCTGCATGAACCCCTCGACCCTGATCGGTATGCTCGCCAGCCTTTTACTGCTGGCGGTTCTACTGGTGGTCTGCGCGCAACAACCCGGATTGTTCATTGATATGCCGAGCCTGGGCATTGTGGTCGTCGGCACGTTTGCCGCGACCTTCATCAGCTATCCGCTGGGCGAAGTGCTGCGCATCTTCAGCCTGATCAAGACCGTCATTTGCAACGAGCGCGAGTACACCCAGGAGGACATCGATGAACTGGTCAGCCTGTCGCGTCTGTGGGTTGACGGCGACTTGCGAGCGGTTGAGGAGGCACTGGATCAAGTCAAAAATCCCTTCCTGCGCTCCGGTGTGCAATTGGTGATCGACAAGACACCCGAAGACGACATCCTTGAGCTGCTGCAATGGCGAATTTCCCGGCTGCGCGCCAAAGAACACGCCGAAGCACAGCTGTTTCGGGTCATGGCCAGCTATGCCCCGGCCTTCGGCATGCTGGGTACGCTGGTGGGGTTGGTGAACCTCATGTTCGTACTCGGCGATGGCGACATGGTGACCATTGGCAGGCAAATGGCCGTAGGCCTCATGACCACCCTTTACGGGGTGCTGTTCGCCAACCTGGTGTTCAAACCCGTCGCGGTCAAACTGGAGCGCCGTACTGAACAGCGGGTGGTGTTGATGAACATGATCCTGCAAGGCATTTCCATGATGTCCAACAAACGCAGCCCGGGCCTGATGCGTGAAACGCTGAAATCCTTCGTCGCCGAGCATCAGAACGAATTGCGTGACGAACCCGTTCGCCCAAGCCGTAAACTGATACCCCTCAAGTGGAACTCGCGAGCATGAGGCCTTCCCACCGCGCCGCCTCAGTGGACGTTCTGGCCGACCATCAGCACTGGCTGGCCCGTCAGCGAGCCCTCGAAGTCGAGCTCATGCAGGCGCGCCAGAATCATCGCGGTCTGAAACGCAAAACCGCAACGGCGGCCGCGGTTGCCGGCATCCCCCCAGTGGACGACGCCGGGGGCGAGGCTTGGATGATGACCTATCTGGACATGATGACGCTGTTGCTAGTGGTCACCATGGCAATGCTGGCCATGGCTGGCAAGGGCCATGACCACACCCGCAAGACCGACCTCAACCTGAACCCGATCTTCAGTGGCAAAAACCTGACCCAACTGGATCCCCCAGGAGCTTTATTGCTCGTGCCGCAGGCCAAAACACCGATCGAACCGGAACCGACACCGGAGACGATCACCTCAACTGAAATGGCATCACTGGAAGCCGCCACATCAGTCGCCGCAACGACTGAGGCTCCAGCGCCCGAACCCGCCATTGCAGAACAACCCACACCCCCCGCTCCCGCTAAACCAAGTGTTGATGAGCTGCTCAAAGAACTGCCGCTGGACAAACTGGGCAGTGATATTGAAGTCGTCACCAGCGAAAGCACCATCAGCTTCCGGATCAGCAGTGAAATCCTCTTCCCCTCCGGCCAATCCGACCTCAACCTGGGCGGCCTGAGAGTCCTGCAACACCTGATACCGGTACTCGACAGCGTCCCGCACAAAGTCATTGTCGCTGGCCACACCGATACACAGGATATTCGCAGCTCACGTTTCCCCTCCAACTGGGAGCTCTCCGGCGCCCGCGCCGGCAGCGTCGTGCGTTACCTTCAAAGCAACGGTATCAAGAGTGATCGCCTCACAGCCGTCGGCTACGCAGACACCCGTCCCCTGGGCGACAACACAACAGCCAAAGGGCGCGCCATCAACCGCCGGGTGGAATTGATTCTGGAACGCTGAAACTTGAGTTAACCGCGGGTAAAAAGGTACGCGTCCGAAATTGAAACCTTCACGATCGGCAGAGGTTTGCAGACGCAGACTTCACGCAGCAACGCGTAAAAAAAAGCGTTTTCACCAGTCAATGATCAGACCGTTTTGGATGTCCGACTTTTTCAACGGAGCCGGCCACAAACGGACGGTCACTACTTGTCCGAACCGATACCGAAGAGCCAATCCTCTAAACGCGCTTGTAAAGAGCGTGCCATGCGTGCCGGTTCGTATGTATCAATCGCCGTATTGACGGGACTGAATCAGGTGTTTGAGGTGTGTCAGGGTTTATACTGACTACACCCTTTTTAATCAGATCCACCCTTGATCATCGAACAGCCCACCAGGCAGAACACGTGAAACATTCGAAACTTATGGCCGCGCTGCTCGGCCTGTTGCTTGGCACTCGCGTCTGGGCTGAGCCGTATCGGATCGTTACTGAAGAGTGGGCGCCATACAATTACCTTGAGAACCATCAGCTCACCGGCATGGCCACGGAGATCGTTCGGGGAATAATGGCGCTGACCGGAGATGACTTTGAGGTGGTGCTGCTGCCCAGTATGCGAAGCACCCACGCATTAAATGCCCGGCCCAGGACCATCATGTATTCCCTGTTCCGCACGGCGGAGCGCGAACCGTTATACAAGTGGGTCGGACCGATCGTGGAAGAGTCCATTCACCCCTATCAGTTAGCCAATGCGCAACACCCGGTCAATACCTTGGATCAGCTTTTGCGCGCCCCAAAAATCACGACGAGACATGCCGGCCTGATACCCGAGACTCTGCAGTCGCGGGGCTTCAACAGCCTCGAAAAAAGTGCAACCGAGAGCCTGCAGCTCTATCTCATGCTGTTGGCCGGGCGCACGGACATCATCATAGGCGACACCGCTGCGGGGGTGGCTTACTACAGCCGCCAGTTGAACATCGCCCCTGGCACACTGCGGCAGGTTCCCATCGAGCTCTATCGCTCATCGCTGTACATCGCCTTCAGCCGCGACTGTGAAGACGAAAAGGTGGCGTCCTGGGCCAACGCCCTGGAGCAGATGCGCCGCTCGGGCGAGCTAAAGCGCATCCAGGATCGATACAATCCCCCCATCGGGCAATGAAAGCGCGGAACCCGCGCAAGCCCGCAGAACGATTTAGCCAGTCTGATGCATCATTTGCGGGACGTTGCTCAACCGAAGCCGCATGCCCTCCCATACGGCTTCACGCTCATGGTGATGTGCTCTTAACGTTGAGCCTGCCGATCACTCGGCCGAAAAATTGACTGCGACCTGGCCTATGCCTTCGATCACGGCCTCGAAACGATCGCCCACGCGCCCCCCCACCATTGGCCCGAGAGCGCCAGTGAGGATGATGTCGCCGGAAGGCCGCGATGCGCTGCCGGGCCGCCTCGACGACGCTGGCGACCTCATCCAGAACGGCTGCAGCAGGGTCCACATGCCCCATCAATGGTGTATGCGATAGGCAATGTAGATAGGCGCTCATTTCACTCTCACTGTCACGACCAACTGATCCATGGGAATCACTGGAATGTTCGTGATTGATTGGACCCTGAGCATAAGTCCGCGCTAAAAAACGAACAGTCCACTGAAACACCGCGCTATCCCGTCAGCGCACGAAAATTGCACAGTGGGGGGCGTTGAGGATTTGATGTCCGTGAGGGAGGGGAATGACGTATCTACCGGCTACTGCGTTGTCACCGCCGATGCGTGGGGCATCGCAGGCGTGGTAGTAACCGGTTGTCTTCAGGGCGTCGACCCCTGACCGTTTCCAGTAGCGCCGGGTTCACCCTGGATAGCCCATCACTGAGCGCTACCTTCCAAAAATGAAAAACCCCGCACTGGGCGGGGTTGGCCTGCATCATGGACACAGGCGTTTCAAAGATGCCGGGATCTTCCCCCGGCCTGCCCCATTGGGGCGTTTGAACAAACCTGCCACGGGCAGGCTTTGTCGGGACTCGGTTAGTTGCCTGAGCAACCGTTACCCATTGCGCTGTATTGCATGACGTGTTGCTGACCCTGGTGGTCCAGGTAAGTCATCTGCAGAGGGACCACGGCGCAGACGTCATCGGGAACGGCGTCCATGTGAATCACTTTGGCGATGTCGAGGTGAGAGCCGTAGGTGTATTGCTCTACCGCAGACTGATCGGCAAAAGCCATTTGGCTACCCAGCATTACAAAAGAAGCAGCAATCAATGTCTTAAACAATTTCATTTCAAGTGTCCCAACGATGCAAACGATTCACGTCTTCAGTCGGAATAAATAAGGCCGAAGGCTCTACGATGCGCGGCAGGGTGGTTTGCTTGGACCCCTATGAGCTTGCGCTTCGTGGCTTTGTTTGGAAGCTGGGCCCATTTTATTCCGGTGGTGTTTTTGATAAAGACCAAAGACTGAAATGCATTATTGGAAAAACGGTAATAATCGGCAGCCTCTACCGCGCTGGGGTTTATTCCCACCGGCCGGGCATTCTGAGTGGCAATGTCGGACCCGCATTCGCGCCATGAAGTGCTGTAGCCGGCTTGAACGGTCCATCAAGGAGTGGCCGGAGCAAGTCGTCTTGCGTCGGTATCGTGGCTCACAAGGCCTGTCATCGGATGCAACCACGCCCAATAAAAAAAAAGGCACTGACGATGATCGCCAGTGCCTTTTCAGCGCCTCGAAAGTATTTCAGCGCGACAGCATAAAGGTGTCGTACTCGAGGTCTTCCAGTGCCGTGGACAACCGGTGCAACCCCAGCAACACGCAAACCAGCAATGACAGGGTAAAGCCATAACCGAAGAAGCTCGGCCCCAGGTGCATGCTGAGCAGGGTCAACCCGGCGTTCAGCACCGCGAAAATCACGCACAGTTCCAGCACCACGGCGCGTTTGTCGAGGTAGAAAAACACGTTGAGCAGCGCCATGAACACCACCTGGATACTCACACCGATCAGGTCGATGTAGAACAGCGGCAGGTAGTAACTGGAAATGCCCAGCCAATCCAGCAAGCGCGGAGCGAACAGGAACAGCAGCACCACCGTCAATCCCTGTACCTTGCAGATTTCCAGCAGGCCCTGGCGGATCGACAAGGTCATTTCGGTTTTCAGCGAACCGATGTGTTGCAGGGTTTCGCCTTCGCGGATGGCCCGGAACAGGCGGTCGTACCACTCGGCAAAATCGGTTTCGATGCGCACCAGGAAGACCGCCATTCCGGGAATGATCGCCAGGTACGCGAGGAAGATCGGCAAGTCATACAGGATCGACGCACGCAGGGGGCCGACGACGAGGTTCGAGGTACCGGGGTTGAACCAGAACAGGAATTTGTCGATCCAGATACCGAAGTTGTAGAAGAACCCGGTCGCCAGCAGGCTGAGAAACACCTGGCGGCGTTGCAGGAAGTCGAAGGCGATCAGCTTCTCCGCGCGGTACTCACGCAAGATGTCGTAGAGAAACAGAAACAGCAGCGTGCTGTGCCCGATCAGCAACGCCAGCAACAAGCCCGGCATCTGCAGGAAGCTCAGCAGGTAGGCACTGGCGACCATCAGCGTGTAACCCACCAGCATCACCAGCAGGATGCGGTTGTAGGCCTTCATCCCTGAAAGAAAGATGATCACCAGCCACAAGTTGCACAACACCACGAAGTTCGACAGCACCAGCAACCGGTAGATCAGCGGCTGGTCGAACAACAGGCTCAGCACCACGATTCCCAACACCCCGGCACCGACGGTCACCAGCAACAGCACGCCCAGCAGGTTGGGCAGAATCTGCTCGTACTTGTGCTCGAACAACCGGTCGGAAACGAATCGGGTGAAGAACAGTTGCAGACCGCCCGTGAGAATCAGCGAGCTGGCCATCAGGTACGTCACCGTCACCAGAAACTGCCCGACCAGCACATTCGGCAGCAACAGGCCCAGGCTGATGATGCCCACCAGCATCACGCTGATGATCGACAGCACCCAGGGCCCGGAGCTGATCAGTCCGGCGTAGACGTAAGCGTGCAAAGTCGCGGTGTAGGAATCGCGCGACAGGATCTTGCGTAGTTCGAAGCCAATCCCGGCCATTTAACTGTTCTCCATGGCGGCTTGATACAAGTCGCGATAACGCTGCAGCATCAAGGCTTCGGTGTAGTAGCGATTGACCCGCAGCAAGCCGCTGGCCTGTGCAGCTTCCCAGCGTTGCGGGCTGCGCAGCAGTTCGAGGATCGCCACGCTGGTGGCTTGCGGGTCGGCAATCGCAACCACTTTGCCGGCCAGGCCGAGGTCGCGGTCTTCGACACTGCCGCCTTCGATCAGCTCGCGGCAGGAACCCACGTCGCTGCTGACGACCGGCGTACCGGCGGCCCAGGCTTCGAGAATCACCAGCGGTTGCGCTTCGCTGATCGAGGTCAGCACCATCAAGCCCAGTTGCGGCAGGATGTCCTGGATGCGCTGGAAGCCCAGGAAACGCACCTTGCCCTCCAACCCGAGACTGGCCATCAGGCTGCGGCATTCGCTGACATATTCCGGGTCTTCCTCTTCCGGACCGACGATCCAGCCTTCGGCCTGGGGCATGGCACTGATCACCCCGCGCATCGCCCGCAGGAAGGTCTTGACGTCCTTGATCGGCACCACACGCCCGATCAAACCCACTACCGGCGCGATGCCGGGAGCTCGGGATTCGAGGGCGGCGGTCCATTGCGGCAGGTCAATACCGTTGGGAATGACCCGGGTGCGGACCGGATCGGCGCCGTCCTTGATTTGCCGCTGTCGGTTACCGTCATACAGCGAAATGATGCTGTCGGCGCTGTTGTAGGTCAGTTGCCCGATGCGCTCGAAGAAACGCACCCATAAGGTACGGATGTAACCCGAGCCGGCATCGAGGCTGCGGTTCAACGCCTGGCCGGAACTCTCGGCGATCCAGCTGGCCTGGGCCAGATCGATCTTGCGCTCCTTGGTATAGATCCCGTGCTCGCTGAGCAGGTAGGAACAGTTCCAGCGTTGCTTGAGAATGCAGCCCAACAGCCCGGCGTAACCGGTGGAAATCGAATGCAGCACCCGCGCCCGGGGCATCTTGCGCGACGCCTCGGCGAGCATCAGCAAAGGCGACTGCATCGAGCGCAGGGTCCAGAAATAGTTGATGAAGGACGGGTCTGCGCAATGCAGGCGATAACCTTCGCTCAACGCCTCCCAACTGGCGCGGCTGCGCAGCACATCGTCGAGGGTCAGACGGCCCTGGGCGATGTTGTCGAGCAAGCGCTCACCCAGTTCGGGCTCCGGCGCGTCCGGGTGATGCAGGAAGCGATACAAATCCTGCAACTGTTGCAGATCGGCGTCCCGTGGCGTGCCTCGGGTGTCGGTCGGATGAGTGGCGTCTTCGAGAAAGACTTCTTCGATGTGCAGTACATTCGCCGGCACTTGATAACGTCGCTGCGAATACGCCGAACGCTGTCCGCCAATGAACATCACCGAAAACGTCAGTTCCGGCAGACCGAGGATCATCTGGTGAATCCAGCTCGACACGCCGCCGCGCACATAAGGCCAAGTGCCTTCGAGCAGCAGGCAGATGTCGGCCATCGGTGCCTCTTGCTTGTGACTCATGTCCAGCTCCTCACCAGGTCAGCGAAGGGGGGTCGCTGACGGGTTTTCTCGGGGAGGCTCGCCAGCAACCCGGGAATCTCGCGATAACGACCCGCCTCGAACGCCAGCTCGGCCTGGAAAGGCAGAATCTGCGCCGCCCCCATACCGTTGTCCTGGGCTTCCTGGAGCAACACTTCGGCACGCGCGATATCACCACGCTCCAGGGCAATGCGCCCGGCCAGCAGAAACAATTCACCGCCCTCACCCGCTTCCAGGCCCTGCTCGGCATGCTCGCTGGCCTGATTGAGCACGTGCTCGAGTACGCTGCCTTGCGCCAGCCCCAGGTACGCCAGCTCCCAGTACCAGCGCGCCAGCGTGCCATGCAGCACGCCGGCGGCTTTGCCCTTTGCGCCGTTCAGTTGGCCAAGGGCGATCTGGATATGCAAATTGATATCGCTTTCCTGTTTGTCCAGCATCGAATACGCCAGCAAGCGCACATCATCGCTCGGGTCGCCCAGTGCCAGTTTGAGGATCGGTACCGCTTCCTTGCCGCGCATGCGTCGCGTCGCCAATAGAGCGGCCAGACGCTGATCGGGGTCGGGCGCATGGCGCAGCACGTCCTGCAAACCGCCGTCGGCAAAAATCGGTTTATGCAGTTGCTGTTGCGCCCGATATGGCAGGCTCGGAATGCCGACCGCTTGCCAGGCTTGCTTGTCGCGTTTGCGTGGCAGGTACAGCGCCGGAAAAATCGCTGCAACCACGCCCACCGTGCCGAGCACAGGGACAAAGAACGCCATGCTGAAAATGAACAGCGGGCTCCAAGGCAGCGGCGAACGATACCGCGCCGGCAACAGCAGCCACACCGCCGCGCACAGCATCACGCAGGCCAGACCATGAGTGAGGGTGAACACCAGCAGTTGCTGCACCTCGGGCACGTCCACCCACAGACTGGTCCAACTGCCTGCCTCTAACAACAAGGCTCCGCTAAACAGCCACTTGCTGATCATTCAGACCACACTCGTTGAACAGGAAGTTACGCAGCCCGTTGTGTTCACCAGGCTCCAGGTTGAAAGGCATGACCCGTACGCCGAGGCTGTCCATGTCACTCTCAATGCCAAAGTGTTCGTGTATCAGCAGGTTGATGCGGGACAGATAACCTTCGGTGCCCTGCGGGCTGGTCAACGGCAAAAGCACCAGCAGCAGCTGATGGTCGCGGTTGTTGCGCAGCGGCAGGTGCAAATCCAGACCGCGCTGACTGCGCTCCAGCAAGCGTGTCAGCTCTTCGTTGGCCCGGGTCATTTCAAAGGCGAACAGGCCGGCCGACAACTTGTGCTGCTCGACGTCCGCCAGCGAACGCTTGAGTTGCAGTGTGAAGTGCTGCGCATCGGCATTGACCAATTGCAGCACCTGCGTGTCGCGCAGCAACAGGTCGGCGATATGCCCGGCCAGCAGCGCCAACAGGCTCAGGGTGCGATCCTGGAAAGCGAAGAACGGCATGTGCCGTACAGCCAGCACCGCCAACAAACGGCCCTCGGCATCGATTAACGGAATACACGCCTGCAATGACGAGAATTGCGCCGAACCGCCGGCATCGATCAGTTCCTGGCGCACGCTCACCAGCTCGCCGCGCTCCAGGCACAGCTTGACCAGCCCGTCTTCGGTGTCCAGATCCCCCATGACCCCGATGGTCGCCAACGGCTTGGGCAACAGGTGGCCGGCGTGATCGTCCACGCGATACAAACCGGCTACCCGCAGCGCACCGTATTGCCCCAGCACCGCCACGATCGGGTCGGCCAATGCACCCAGCGCATCGCCTTCCTCCGGCATCACCCGCAGTTTTTCGCGCAGGCCCAGCAACGAGCTGCGCAAGCTTTGGTCACTGCCCGCCACACGCTGTTCCAGCAGATCGTGGGAGACCCGCAGAATCTGATGCGCGCGAGTGAATTCATCGAGTCGATATTGACGATAATCGTTGGCCATCTGCAGACGCTCCAGTCGGCGTTCCCACAGATCGCGCACCTCGCCCACCAACATCCCGCAGACCAGCACGCCAACAATCCAGGACGGCTCAAGCTCTGCATAACCGGCGTGGCCGCTGTAGCGCAGCGCGAACACCGCCATGACCAACAACACGGCGCTGAGCAAACCGCGGACAAATCCGTAACGCACACCCAACAGCAGCGGCGCCAGGATCGGCCAGGGGAACCCACCGTGCATTTGCATCGGGTCTTGCGGCGTCAGCCACAAGCCGAGGCCGATCGCCAGGCCGGTCACCAGGAACGTTTCCAGCCAAGACACCGGGCCGCTGGCGCGAGGCGCCAGGCTGTAATCCATGTGTGGAGAATTCATTGCGATCACTCGAACCGAAGGGCGCCAACAAGCGTATCGAGCACTTTTTGCGCAGTGCCCGCGAGGCTTTCACGGGACCAGCCGGCACGTGCGCCACTTTTGCTCCAGAGCACCCGACCGCTGTCCGCATCGAGCACGCGCAGGCTGATGCCCACCGCCGGTTCGCCGTCCAGGCCGTTCTTGTACTGCCACTCTTCAACGCTGCCGGTGACCACATAATCGAGTTTCTGCTCACGCGCCCAATCCAGCGCACCGGCCAGACGCTCGTTGTCATCCATCAACGCTTGTTCGCCCTGGGTGCTGGCCGGGTAGACCCGTGGTTGCAGACCATGGCTGCTGAGCACGCTGAGCAGGATTTGCTCGCTGCGCTCACCGGCCTGCGGCGTCTGCGAATAGTTGACCATCGGCAGGATGCCCCACTGCGCAGTGCGCGGCAGGCTCGGGCTGGCGTCGCCGGTGAAGCTCGCGCAACCAGCGACGAACAGGACCGCCAGCGCCAGGCCCAGATTACGAATTGCTTGCATACGTTTTTCTCCCGTAGAAAATTCCATGATCAGCGTCCGAAACGCACGCCGTAGCTCACACCCAGTGTTCCGCCTGACTTGCCATCCCCGCCCTGTGGCGCGGATTGGTAGCCGAAGGTCAGGGCCAGTTCGTCGTCACCCAGCACTTCAACGCCAATCCCGGTGTTGATGCCGTAGTTGAAGGTTTGATCCGTCCATTGCCAGCCCGCCGTCAGGTCCACCAGCCAGGTGTATTGCGGCTTGGTCCGTACCAGTGCGCCGGGCAGACCACGACGCCAGGAACTGCCGAAATACAGTTGGCCGTAGCGGCTTTGCAGCAGGTCGCTGGCAGTGACGGTTTCGATGTCCAGTGGATTGATCGGATCAGGCAATCCAGTCTCCGGGTCGAACGTCTGCACAGGTGCTGCTCTGATGACCGGGCCACCAAAGTTACTGGACAGGTAATCCAGCGACTTATCCTTGACCTGGTTTTTCTGATAGTCGACACCGCTGCGCACGGTCCAGTTGGGACCGGCGAATTCCAGCGTGTGGTTGAGCTCCATTTTCAGCGCGTGACCATTGCCGAGGTCGTCACCGGCACGGGTGGAAAACGACCGCTGTGCGACCTCCCAACTGAACTGATCGCGAGCGGTCAGGCTGTGACGCCCCCCGAGGAACACCCGGTCCTGCTGACCGAAAGCGCGCATCAGGCCGCTGTCTTCGCTCTTGCGATGCCAGTCGACGCCGGTCTCCAGTTCATCGCTCACGCCCAACTGCCAGGTCCGGGAAAGGCCCAGGCCATTGCGGTCGTCGTCCTTGCGCTGGCTGGTGTCGGCGAACAGTTTGTAGCTGCCGTTTTCCACCGAACGTTGCAAGGTCAGCGCAGCGTTACGCTCTTCGCCGATTTTCGATGACTCGATCTCGTCGCCACTGTAGTCGCCCTGTTCCAGCTCAAGATCGGCGTACCACTGATCACCCAGGTTGTGCGCAATTTCCAGGCGCGGCGCCTTGAACGCGAGGCCGCCGAAATCCTGGTCATGCCACGACAACTGCGCACCTTGCGGCGTGCGTTCGTGGATTTCCACGGCCTGACGACGCAGTTGTTCGCGCACCGCTTGCGGCTGCTCGTCGCCGAGCGCCGTCAGGCTGGTGTCGAGGGCTTCGTTCAGCCGGCCCAGACGACTGAGGGCCTGCGCGCGTTGCGCCGGGTTCAGATCGCTGCTGGCCAACAGCGTTTCGACCTGTTCCTTGTTACGGCTACGCAGAGCTTGCTGGATCTGCTCATAACGCTCGACCTTCAAGCCCTGACCGCGTGCCCAATCCAGCCATTGGTCCTTTTGCGAGTCCTGGTTGGTCGCATCCAGACGCGCCAGCAACCGTTCGAACCACAATTGCAGCATCGCCGGCGAGCCATCCTTCCACTTCAGCACTTCGTGCTGGGCCTTTTTCGGCGAGTAACTGCTGGCCATCAAACGCAACCAGATGCCATAGCGCCCGGACGACGGCTGGACATTGTCCGCCTCGGGGCTGCGCAGCAACTTCAGGCGCAGGCGCTGGGCCGCATCCTGATAGCCGGCGCTCTCCAGCGCATCGGCGTAGGCCGCTTGCACCAGCCAATCCTGCGGACTGGTCTTGAGGTACATCCGATACCAGGCCAGCGCTTCGCTATCGCGACCGAGCATCTGGCTGGCACTGGCGAACGGTAGCCACAAAATCCGGTCTTCACGTGCCCGGGCTTTCCATTGGGTCAGCAACGGCTTGAGTTCGGCGGTATTGCCCTGATCGACGTAAAGCCACATCAAGCGCTCGCGAAACAGGTTGTCCTCGGGGAATCGCGCCAGTCCTTCCTGATACAGGCGCTGCGCCTCTTCAGGCTGGTCTTTGTGCACGGCCAGTGCGCCGCGCACGGCCAACACTTGAGCCTGCCCGTAAGCGGCCGGGTATTGCTCGGCATCCTTGAGCAACGCCTCCACTTGTGACCAGTCCTGCAGTTCCTCGGCTTGCTGCAACGCTTCGACCAGGCGCTGCGGGTCATGGCTGCGCTGCCAACTGCCGACCATCAACTGCAAGGCGCGCCGGGGATTGCTGGTGCGATAAAGGGTGATCAATTGACTCTCGTCGCCGCTGTTGAGCGAGCCCTTGAGCGCCAGCATTTTTTCCAGGGACACCTGCAGTTCATCGTCCAGTTCCAGGTCCCAGGCCAGCGCGGCACGGGATCGCCAGTAATTCGGATCGGTGATATTGCGGTTATCGACCTGCAACACCTGCCACGCGGCTTTGTTATCAAACAGCTTCAGGTAGGTATCGACCCAATCGACCCGTTCGGTGGAGGTCAGGGCAAAGCGTTTCGAGTAGTCCTTGTAGACCTTGGCCTTGGACGCGTACTGCCCGGTGTTTTCCAGGTTTTGCAGCAGACGCGTCCAGGCCAGACGATGCCGGGGGTACTTGCGCAAATAAGTGTGCAGCCAGGCCTCAGCCTGTTGCGGCGTGCCCCGGGATTCGTGGCCGTAGATCAATGCGTCCAGCTCGATGTCGGTCAGCGGCCGTTGCTCCATGATCTCGGCGAGCAATGGAATCGAGCGGTCGAAGTCGAACTGCTGGCTCGCCAGGCGCCAGGCGTGCTCACGGGTTTGCGCGTCTTCGCGCAATTTCAGCAGGCGAATCCAGTAGTCGAGGGCCGTCTCGGTTTCGCCGCTCCACTCGCCGAGCTGAGCCATTTGCTCCAGTAATTGCGGGTCTTCGGGATGTTCGAGCAGCAGTTGCTGACCGCTTTTCCAGGCGCCCGGCAAATCGCCGAGGGCCAGACGCATGCTGAAATCCTTTTGCAGGATTTGCGGATCGTCAGGTTGCAAGACGCGCCATTGTTGCAGGAAGCGTTGCGCCAGATCGAAGCGTTTGCTCGCGATCGCCACATCGACGCCCTGCTGCACCCAAGCCGTATCGGTTTGTGGATTGGTCAGCCGGTCGACTTCATCGGCGAGCACCTGCACGGCCTGGTCGCCCTGTCCGGAGGCCAGGAGGCTGTTGAACGCCAGTTGCGCGTATTCACGGCGCTCGGTCGCCTGTTCGGTGGCCTTTTTCAGCGCCAGGTAAATTTCGGCGGCGCGTCCCGGTTGCTCGCCGGCCAGGTACCACTGCGCGGCAGACTTGAGGGCATCGCTTCGCTGCTGCGGATCACGCGCGGCGATCTCTTCATAGATGCTGGCGGCAAAGGCTGGCGCCTGCAAGTTCAACGCGAGCTTGGCCAGGCTTTGCAATTGCGGCAGCGGCAGCAGGTGATGATCGAAGCTTTTCAGGCGTTCGACCAACGCCTGCTGCGTGATCAGATCGCTGCCCTTGGCCGCTTCCAGCGCATCCAGTTCAAGCCGGTAATAGGCCTGCAATTCCAGGTTCGGCTTGGGCCAGTTCTCCAGATGCTGACGGGCCTTGGTGTAATCGCCGAGACGGATCAACAGATCGATCAGTTGCAGGCGCAGGCGATCGTCTTCGGGGTGGGCCGTCAGCAGCAGTTCGGCATAGTTGGCCGAGACGGCATCCGGTTCACGGCCATCGGGCTGGAACACTTCTTCGCGCTGGAACGTCGCCCACAGCAGGCCACCCACGGTGACCGCCACCACCGCCAATGCCCAAGGATTGAGCAGGCGACTGCCTTTAGTGACTGAGGCGTTAGTTGCAGAGGAGCTGACCATTACTCACCTGCTTCATCGGTAATTGAAAAGTCCACAGGCCGGCGGACGCCTTGCCTGTAAAACGCTGTCCATCCACTTCGACCCGGCAGGCGCTCGCCGAGCGCACCGAGAAGCTCAGGTCGACTTGACCGGCAAACGAAAAGCTCACGCGTTGGTCATCCAGGTAACGCCAGTCCAGCAATGGCAAATTGGCTTCTTCAAGGGCCGGGCGTGAATCCCGGTCAGGGCGCAACACCAGCAATGCACGGTCACTGCTCAAGTGCACGTAGCGTCCCTGGGGCACATCACGCACCCCCGCAATACCTTGGGAACGCCGCAGATCCGGCCAGCCCATTTGCGGGTCAAGGCGCACGGTGCGCAACGCATCCATGCCGCGAATCTGCCAGTCGCCCTCGGCGGTGCGCGCCAGACTGGCCTGATACAGACCGTGCAGGCGATCAAGGTAATCGCTCATCCACAGCGACATCGGCTGCTGTTCGCGCATGTAGCCGTAGATCTCGTTCATCGCTTTGATCGAGGCCTGCTTGGTGCTCGAATAGAAGTGGTAATAGAGGTGCAGGCCGCGCAGGCGTCGTGGGCTGTCGGTCAGCTCAAAGGTGTCAATCACATCGCGAAAACCGTAATACGGTCCCTTCCACAGATTGGTGTAGAGGTTTTCGTTGATGATCGGCGCGTAGTACTGCAGACCGCCCGAGGTCGGTCGCAACAGCGGGTTCAGACCGGTCAGCGACGGGTTGGCCCTGGTCAGCATGGTCTCGGCGCCGTTGACGTTTTTCAGGCCCGCGTCATAGGCCAGTTTGATCGTGGCCGCCGACGGCAAGGCGTCGCCGGGCCAGAAGACCAGCTTCACCGGTTTTTCCGGGGTCGTCAGTTGCTGATTGATGTAGTCACGCGAACCAAAAATCTCGCGGCGGAAATCCAGTTTGTCGTAATTCGGAATGGCCATTTTCAAGCCATATTCCGGATTGAAGCCTTCGCGTTTCTGCGCCACTTCCGGCTGCATGAAAAACGGATGGCTGAAGGTGTGCGTCGCGACTTCGACTTTCGGGTTGGCGAACAACTCGCGAGCGATGGGCTCCAGCTCGCGGGCCAGGAACGGAAACATTCCGCGCGGGGAAATCTCGCCCTCGACGATCGATACCGAGGTCAGGAACGGGTTGGGCCGGATGAAGTCATCCAACACTTGTTTGCCCGCGTAAGGCGTGCCACGCACCTCGGCGCGCGAGGGAAAGCCGTCGCCATCGATGTGCACGGTGGCGATGCGCCGCCCGTTTTCGGTGGTGGTGTCCGGCCGTGGCTGCACCGGCAGCCGCAGGCTGGCCTGGAGAAACGCGAACGGATCGAGAATCCAGCGGCTGCGCTCGTTGTTGGTTTCCAGGATGTACGGCGCGAGTGCCAGACCGCCCCAACTGGCTACCGCGACAGGGGTAAACGTCTGGCCGCCTTCACCAGTCAGCAGCAACGATGCTTTAGGACCATTGGGCAGCACAGAAACCGCACTCAGGTCACGGGATCGGGGCTGCACCGGAGCTTCGAACGCCCCGAGCAGCGACTTGTCCTGATAGGTGATCGTCAGCGCTTGAGTGGCCGGAGGTGCCCGGCGTTCAAGGCCCAGGCGCTTGAGCAGCAGCTTGTCTTCAACCGGCAGACCGGCGAAGAACACCAGCGGCACCTGTTCGTCCAGACGCTTGCCCAGCCAGCGATTGAATGCCGGACTGTCCTGCGGCGGACCGCTGGTCATCCAGGTAATGATGCCCGCATACAAACCGCTGAAACGGTGCTCCGGCAGCGTTTCGTCAGCCGCCAGATAGTCGACCCGATAGCCCAGGTATTCAAGCAGACCGCCCAACAGTGTGTGCCCGGCGTTGCGAATCACATCGCCTTCGCGCGGGTCGTAAATCAAGGCGATGCGACGAGGCTGGACTTCGATGCTGCTGATGCCCATCGAATCCAGATCGGGGGTGCCAATGTACGGAATGAAACCTTCTTCACGCAGACGCTTGGCCAGCTTGCGCGCTTCCTCGCGGCGCTCTGGCGGCAAGTAGTCGATGGCCACCAGCGCAATGCCTTTGGCGCGCAAGGGTTGCAGCTGGGTTTCCAGCCACTGGCGGTCGGCTTCGGGCACCGGACGATATCGTTTGGCGGACGCGTCCCAACCGGCATGGATGGACTCGACGGCCACGGCGGCAGCCACGCCATCGAGCTCTGCCAGCACTTCAAAACCGCGATTGAAAAACAGCTTCAGGTCCGGCTGACGCTGGTGCAGCTCCCGCAGGAAACTGGCCAGGGCATGGCGTTGCGCTTCTTGCTCCGCTTGCGGCATCAACTGGAAGCTGTCGAGCGTGTCGAGGAACAGCCCGGCATAGCCTTCGGCTTGCAGTGCCTTGGCGCGGCTGAACAAATGCTCACGCCAGGCCGGCGCGGCGAGGTCCATGACCTGGCTGTCCCAGGCTCCGTTGCGAACCGGGCTGACGGCCTTGCCCAGGCCGGCCTTGTCGATGGCCGCCTTGTTGCCGCTGAATTCACCGACGGACAGGTAGGCAAACGGCTGGCTGCCCAACTTGCGCAGGGTTTTGACGTCCCCCGCCGACACATGCCCCGGCTCGACCACCGACCAGTCGAACTGGGCCAGCTCGGAGATCGGCGGCTCGTCGGCGTACCAAAAGGTCACGCTGGAGGGTGGCACCAATGCGGCAGCCTGCACGGCAGGTCCACTTACACACAACGCCAGAGCGGCTAACAGTCGCTTGGCGACCGAGCGGACACGCGTCCTGCGAAAAACGATTTCCATAACTCACTCTTGAAATGACTGAACCGTTACCGCTTGAACATCGGGCAGTAAAACCGGCCGAATCAAAGACTGCGGATAAGTTGCGCTAGACCATTGCCGATGGACGTCGGCTCCGGAAGATTGAAGCGTTCGAGCAGGCGCGCATTGTTGGCGCGCGAATGGCGAATATCGCCCTGACGTGGCGCCTGATAATTCACCGTCAAAGGGTTGCCGGTGGCCGCTCCCAGTTCAGCGATCAAATCATTGAGGCTGGTGGAGCGGCTCAAGCCGATGTTCACCGCACCGGATTGCGGTTCGCTCGCCTCCACCGCCTGGAGCAGGATGCTCACCAGGTCCAGGACGTAGACGAAGTCGCGGGTCTGCTCACCGTCACCGAAAATCGAAACCGGCTGCCGGTTCATCGCCCGCTCGGTGAAGATGCTGATCACACCGGAGTACGGCGAAGACGGATCCTGGCGCGGGCCAAAAATGTTGAAGAACCTCAGGATCACTGGCTCCAGGCCGTGTTCGCGGCGATAGAAATCCAGGTAATACTCGCTGGCCAGTTTGTCGCTGGCATAGGGCGTGAGCGGCGACTTGGCGGTGTTTTCATCAATCGCCGAACCTTCGCCATTGTTGCCATAGATGGCCGCGCTGGAGGCGAACACGACACGCTTGATCCCGGCCTTCAACATGTTTTCACAGACGTTGAGCGTGCCGACAAAATTGCTTTGATGGGTGCTGACCGGATCGTCCACCGATGCTTGCACGGAGGCCACGGCGGCCAGGTGAACCACCGCGCTGCAATCACGCATGGCCTGACTCACCGCGGCGCTGTCGGCGACATCACCGACGACCAGGTTCAGGTTGGCGTTATCCATTGGCAAGTTACTGACTTTGCCGGAGGACAGGTTATCCAGCACACGCACTTTGTAACCTTTCGCCAGCAACGCTTCCACCAGGTGTGATCCGATGAAACCAGCACCGCCAGTAACGAGTATTCGCTCCACAAACATGAAAGTTCTTCCTGAAAAATCAAGCGGATACATGGATTTGAAGTCCGCCATCGGTTTGAGCTCGCGCAATCACAGTCGCGGATGCCCCGTGAAACTTGCCAGTCGCGAGTGACATTTTTATGGCGGTAGGCCATCAAAACGCCGCCGATAATGGGAGATCGGGCGATGACTGTCAATAGACCGTCTATTTTTCTCATTGCTTTCAAAACCATAGAAAATTTGTCATTTTTTTGACGACTTTTATTCCAGATTTTGTGCCGGATCACTTGTACGGCCTCGAGGGGGCGCCAACCCTCTGGCAAATGAACTTTTCTTCACCCCGTCCATTGGCCGCAACCTGTACATTTTCTTCGCCCATTCAAGAAACTACGGTTTGCCCGCCCTCCCGCGGGCTTTTTTTTGCCTGTAAATTGTGGGTCGTCCACCGTAACCTCGAGCGCCCGATGACGATCCTCACCCTCCCCTGCAAACGCCTGACGCTGGCCATCCTCAGCCCCAGCCAGGCCGCGCTGGAAAGCGACTTCTACCAGCGCAATCAGGCACACCTCGCCCCCTGGTCACCGGTTCGCCCCGACGACTACTACCGTCCGGAAAAAATCCGCTCGCGCCTGGCGCAGCAGGCCTTTGCCTTCGAAGACGGCTACGCGGTGCACTTTGCAATGCTGGATCGCAACGGCCAGCAGATGATCGGCGCATGCAATTTCAGCGGCATCATTCGCGGGGCATTTCAGGCGTGTTACCTCGGCTATCACATCGACCAATCCCACCAGGGCCAGGGTTTGATGCATGAAGCCCTGCAAGCGGGTATCCGTTACGTGTTCGAGACAATGAACCTGCACCGGATCATGGCCAACTACATCCCCGACAACGAGCGCAGCGCCCGGTTGCTGGAACGCCTGGGTTTCGAGCGCGAAGGCTATGCCAAGGCGTACCTGAACATCGGCGGGCGCTGGCAGGATCATGTGCTGACGGCGCTGGTCAGCAAGGTCTACGAAGACCCTGATCAATGCTGGTCAAGACCGCTTTCCTAAGCTTTCACACCTCGTTCACGTTTTGTTAAGGATTCGCTTCGTATGCTCGGGATTCGAACTCCCTCCCCGGTCCCCGAACGCCCATGTCGCGCTCCACTTCCTCACTGTTATTGCTTGCCGCGCTGCTGTTTTTCTTCGCCCTGGGCAATCACCAGTTGCAAGGCTCCACCGAGGCGCGGGTCGCCGGTATTGCCATGGAAATGCACCTGGACAACGACTGGGTGACACCCCGCCTGTTCGGCGAACCCTTCCTGGAAAAACCGCCCCTGAGCCTGTGGCTCGACGCCGGAGCCATCGGCGCATTCGGCAGCACGCCGTGGGCGGTGCGGTTGACCTCGGCCTGTGCCGGGTTATTCAGCGTGATGCTGTTGTTCGCAATGCTGCGGCGCTTCGGCCGGCCAACATCCATGGCCTGGACCGCCGCATTACTGTTGGCGACCATGGCCAGTTACTGGAGCAACGTGCGCGGCGTCGGCGAAGACGCGTTGCTCGCCCTCGGCGTGACCCTGGCGCTGCTGGCGTTCTTTCAGGGGCACCGACAAGCGAGCCGGGGCAACGCGCTGTTGTTCGCCCTGGGAATCGCCATCGCCACCTTGAGCAAAGGCATCCTGGGGCTGGCGATGCCGGGGGTGGTGATCTTCGCCTTTCTGCTCGCCGAGAGCCTGCTGGACAAGCGCCTGTACCTCTCGCACTGGCTACGGCCGGGCCTGCTGACGCTGCTGGGATTGCTGCCCTTGATGATCTGGCTGGCGCTGCTGTATCAGCGCGCAGGCACCCAGGCCGTGACGGAAGTGCTGCTGACCAACAGCGTCGGACGCTTCAGTGGCTCCTTCGTGGAAGCCGGTCATTACGAACCGTTCTACTACTATCTGGCCAAACTGCCCCAGGCGTTTTTGCCCTGGAACATTCTGGTGTACCTGGGGCTTTGGCATTTCCGTAAAAGCCTGATGGCCAACCGTTACCTGCTGTTCTTCACCCTGTGGATACTGGCGCAGTTCGTCATGCTGACGCTGGCGTCGAGCAAACGCACGGTGTACCTGATGTCGATGACGCCGGCGGCGGCCGTCATCGCCGCCGAGTACGCGAGCGTCCTCTACGCAAGGCTGATGGCTCGGCAAAACGTCTCGATCTTGGCTAGCCGCATTATCCGGCACCGTCGCAGCGTGGCGGTTGGCACGCTGGCCGTGGTGATCGCCAGCTACCTCGCCGCGGCACAATGGGCACTCCCCCACGCCGACCGCACATTGTCGTTCCTGCCGCTGACCGAGCAGATCCGGGCCCTGCAGGCCAACGGTCAGCAAGTAGCGCTGTTTCAGGCCAACGAACGACTGGGCGGCGCCAGCGTGTTCTACACCCACCGCGTGCTCAAAGGACTGGATACCGAGGCGCAGCTGCATGAGTTCCTGACCGCGTCGCCTTCCAACGTAGCGGTCATTGGCGCCGATGCAGAACCGCCCGCGCCCTTGAAGGTGCTCAAATCCATGAAGGTCGGGCGGCAGGATTACTACTTTGTCAGGCAATAAAAAACCCGTGATCCCTGAGGATCACGGGTTTTTCAGATCCAGCGCCTGAAATTAACTGGCCGTCTGAGCCTGCGCTACAGCTACCCGCCGCTCATGTTTTTGCAGAACCGGCAGATCCAGCCGCGCCCGGCCG
Organism: Pseudomonas sp. MIL9; assembly: GCF_016887925.1. NCBI lineage: Bacteria > Pseudomonadati > Pseudomonadota > Gammaproteobacteria > Pseudomonadales > Pseudomonadaceae > Pseudomonas > Pseudomonas sp. MIL9. The sequence continues at coordinate 173,450 of NZ_JAFEHE010000004.1, forward strand.
TAAAACGCCAGCGCCGTCAGCAAACACGCCAGCCATACGAAGATCCCTGCCCAGAAGGTGTGGGACATGTAGTGCCAGCCTTGCAGAACACGCGTGGTGCCGTAGACGAAACCCAGCAGCAGCGAACCGTACATCACCGCTTTGGAAAAGCGCCACTGGTAGCGTCGCGCAACGAAATACAGCGCCAGCATGGTGAAACCACCCGAAGCATGACCACCCGGCCAGCAGCGGCCATCGCCTGCTTTCATGAACAGCTGAAAATTCTCGTACCACTCGATGTGGGCGATTTTTCCACCGTAAAGCGTCGTTTCAATCGGGCAGTACACGCTGGTATGCGACTTGAGGAAATGGATCACTCCAGTGCAAATCGCGAACGCAAATACCACAAACAGAAAATCCCGACGATGGTCCCTGGCAAACCGAAGCACAGGAGCGGCTTTGGTCCGTTCCAGAAAGTTGCCCAGGCGCGGATGTTTTTGCGGGGTGACCAATGGCCAGACAAACGACAGGATCGCGCCGATCAACGCAATTTCAGCGGTCCAGTTGGGAATGATCCGCGCCCACTTGTGGGTGAGCTTCTCAAAGAAGTGAACCTGGTCGATTGGGAAGGTTTGGGTAATCGGATCAAAGAACAGATTGCTGAACGCGATGTCGATTGAGGTCATGTCGAACATCAGGAAAACCACGGCGGCGCAGGCCAGCGGAATACCGAAATTCAACCAGTAGAAACGTTGGGAAGTACTCAGCATCGTGCGTCCTGATCAAAAAGATGAATTCATTTGCTCGTCATCGATGGCCAGTCCGAGGCGTCGATGAGGCCTAGCATGCGAGGTGTCTGTGGCGTTTCGGCAGAAACAAACAACGAAGCGCCGTACCCCGGAGTGGAGCCTGACAACTTGAGGTCTTTCTCGAGTTGCTCCATGCATTCGCTGTGGGTCACCAGGATCAGGTTGCGTCCGGCCACTTTATGCGCCAGAGCGTCGCGCAGCATAGTGCCCTTGCAACTGATCAGCCAGTCCTCACCGGTGCCGACCTTGTTGAACATGTAGGCCGCTGTCTGTGCCGTACGCAGCATCGGGCTGTTGTAGATGTCGGCCTTGTTCAGCCCCAACTGCTCGAAGTGCGCACCGACTCCCACCGCGACGCTACGCGAACGATCGGTAATCCCATCGTTGCCCACCAGGCAGGCGGCGCTGGAGTGATCACAACGCTCGACATGGCGTACCAGCACGATCATGTCGCCCTTGGCCCAACCGGCCCGCAATGCCTGAGCGCCGGCCACATTACCATGGGCCAGGTCCGGCACGGCGGCAGGCCGCAGAAGAAAAAGGATCAGGGGTACCACCAGCAACGCCGAGGCCAGCACCACGATTGCATTGCGATAGCGGGCAAATCGGCTCAGGTCGATCGAGCGTTTTACGCCGAACAGAGTCAGTCTCAATTCCATATCTATCCGCCTCACCGACATGCACCATTATTTTTATGCGGCGAGGTTAGAGAGGCAGGCGTCGACTGCAGGTGAAACCCATGTGAAAAAAAGCTTAAGAAATGGAACTGCCCGACGCACGGTCAGCCCTTACACAAAGCGCAACACTTTCGCGCAAAAGCCATTACAAAAAACGTTTCAGCTCCCGGAATCGCGGCCGATATACCCTGCTTACATAGCTTGGAGGCTCCCAAAAACAACAATCTTCCAGCCACCGACGATCAAGAAGCACTGCGTTACTGGAGGAATTTTCATGAATAGCTGGTTCGGCAACATCAGCGTGAACCTGAAACTGGGCCTGGGCTTTGGCCTGGTTCTGGCACTGACTTGCGTCCTCGCCCTGACCGGCTGGACCAGCCTGGGCGGTTTGATTGACCGCAGCAACTGGATGAGCGACATCACCCAGCTCAACGCCAGCCTGACCAAGCTGCGTGTGGCGCGCCTGCAATACATGCTGACCAACGGCGACGAAGCCACCGCCCAGAACGTGCAGACCACCCTCGAAGCCTTTTCCGCTCAACAACAAGCGCTGCTGGTGAAGTTCAAGAGCCCGGAGAACCTCAAGCTGCTCAATGAGCAAGGCACCGTCATCGACGCCTACAAGACGTCCCTGAACAAAATGCGCGGCGCCTACCGTGCCGGCAGCAGCGCCCGCGATGCCATGACCGCCAATGCTGAAACGGCCAACACGCTGATCAACGATCTCAATAACCGCGTGCAACAACTGCCGCCGGGCGATCAGCGCTTCGAACAGTTCCAGGCCATCACCGCCGCCAAGGAAGCCTTCTTGCTGGCCCGCTACGAAGTGCGCGGCTACACCGCGACCACCAACGCTGAAACCGAGCAAAAGGCCGTCGCCCAACTGGACGCCGCCATCGCCAGCCTGAAACAGCTCAACGCGCATTTCGCCGACGTTCAGCCAGATGCCCTGCAACGACTGGAAACCGCGCTGGGCAACTACCGCAGCGCCTTGCAGGCTTACAAAACCGCAAACGGTGACGTGGTACAGGCACGCAAGGAAATGACTGACGAGGGTGCCGCCATCGTCAGCCTGAGCGATGCGCTGTACCAGATTCAACTCGACCGCCGTGACGCCGAAAGCGACAACGCCCGCACCCTGCAACTGGTCAGCACATTGCTGGCATTGTTGGTGGGCATCATTGCCGCCGTCGTCATTACCCGACAGATTACCGGCCCGCTGCGCGACACCCTGGCCGTGGTCGATCGCATCGCCAGCGGCGACTTGTCCCACGATGTCCAGGTGACGCGCCGCGACGAACTCGGTGTGTTGCAACAAGGCATCGCGCGCATGGGCGTGACCCTGCGCGACCTGATCAGCGGCATCCGCGACGGCGTCACCCAGATCGCCAGCGCCGCAGAAGAGCTGTCGGCCGTGACCGAACAAACCAGCGCCGGGGTCAACAGCCAGAAAGTCGAAACCGATCAGGTCGCCACCGCCATGCACGAGATGACCGCCACCGTGCAGGAAGTCGCGCGCAATGCCGAGCAGGCTTCGCAAGCGGCAGCCGCGGCCGATGGTGAAGCTCGCGAAGGCGACAAAGTGGTAGCCGAAGCCATCACCCAGATCGAACGCCTGGCCAGCGAAGTGGTGCGTTCCACCGAAGCCATGGGCGTGCTGCAACAGGAAAGCGACAAGATCGGCAGCGTGATGGACGTGATCAAGGCCGTGGCCGAACAGACCAACCTGCTGGCGCTCAACGCGGCCATTGAAGCGGCGCGTGCCGGTGAAGCCGGACGTGGTTTTGCCGTGGTGGCCGACGAAGTCCGCGGCCTGGCCCAGCGTACGCAAAAATCCACCGAAGAAATCGAAAGCCTGGTGGCGGGTCTGCAGAACGGCACCCAACAAGTGGCAATGGTGATGAACAACAGCCGCGTCCTGACCGACAGCAGCGTGGCCCTGACCCGCAAGGCCGGCGCGTCACTGGAAAACATCACCCGCACGGTGTCCAACATCCAGTCGATGAACCAGCAGATCGCCGCCGCCGCCGAACAGCAAAGCGCCGTGGCCGAAGAGATCAGCCGCAGCATCATCAACGTACGCGACGTCTCCGAACAGACAGCCGCGGCCAGCGACGAAACGGCAGCATCCAGTGTTGAACTGGCGCGGTTGGGGAATCAGTTGCAAGCGATGGTGAGCCACTTCCGGGTCTGACGCTGGATCAGCGCTGAACCACAGATCCAATCGCGGGCAAGCCCGCTCCCACAGGTTCAGTGAGTACCCTGTGGGAGCGGGCTTGCCCGCGATGGCGATCTGACTGGCAATGAAGACACTCAGGCTCCCCACGGATTGATCACGTCCAGTCCGGAAAACTCGAAATCCCGAACATTACGAGTAGCAATTGGAGCTCCGTGGATTCGGCAGACAGCGGCAATCTGCGCATCAGCCATCGACGCAGCACGTCCCTTGGCTTCACAACCGGCCACAAGCGTCGCGTACTCGACCGCGGCATGAACATCAAAGGGCAAAATCCTTCCGGCAAAGTCTTCTTCAAACATCGCCATCGCATGGGATTCGAGCTTTTGTTTACGCTTGCCGGACGGGAGCCTGGCGATACCATGGAGAATTTCCGCCACGGTAATAGCACTGATTGCCAGCTCCAAAGCAGGTTGCGCATCCACCCAGGCAAGAACTTGGGTGTCAGGTTCGAGTCGCATGAACTCTGAAAGCACATTCGTATCGAGCACGATCATTCGGAGAAATCCACAGCGCTCGCTTTTTCTTGCCGCTCTGGCAAATCGAGTTCAACACCGCCGCACACTCTGAACCGATCACGAATTCTACTGCCGAGCCCTCCTGCTCGATCGATGGTCGCCAATGCTCTCCCCAAAATCAGACGAGCTTCTTCTTCCATCGAGTGCCCGTTATGGGCAGCCGCAATGCGTAGCTGCTCTTTAATCTGATCGTCGAGGTTTCGAATAGTGATGCTGGCCATGATGCCTCCTGCAATCAATGAAATCATTGATTGCAGGCTAGCACATCATGATTCAGTTACCACTGCTGGCCGCTGAATGGCGTCACACACTGATCGCATTGGTAAACACCAACCGATTGCCGAACGGATCGGCGATGGTCATGTCCTGGCTGCCCCACGGCATCGCCTGAATCTGCGGGTGAGCGAAGGGGTATTGCTTGGCCAGCAATTGCTGCTGGAACACTTCCAGTTCATCGGTCTCGATGCGCAGCGCCGAGCCCGGCGTGCTGTCACCCTGGTGTCCGGACAGATGCAGCACGCATTCACCGTGGGAAACCTGCAGGTACAACGGGAAGTCGGGTTCGAAACGATGCTGCCAATCGATCTTGAATCCGAGGAAGTCGACGTAGAACTCCACGGCCTTGACTTCATCGGAGATCCGCAGGATCGGGGTGGTTTTGCCGAAGCTCATCGCGTTGCTCCCAGACAGAAATTGCCCGGCGTGTAGCCGGGCTGTACCTCAGCAATTCGGCTTGGCCATGGCATTCTTTAATCTCAATGTGCCACCACTGTGATGCAACGCCCAATCCTCACTCAAACCCGTCTCGCAAATCCCCTTGCCGCGCCAGAAACCGCCCTTCCCTGCGTCCGTTCGCCTGACCGTCGCAGTAACTCAGAACGCCGTTGACCCACACGCCGTCGATGCCTTCTGCCGCCCGTTGCGGATCATTGAAGTCCGCCACGTCGCGAATGGTCGCCGGGTCGAACAACACCAGATCGGCCCAATGCCCTTCGCGGATCTCGCCCCGTTCCTTCAAGCCGAATCGCGCGGCTGATAGCCCGGTCATCTTGTGCACGGCGGTGTGCAGCTCGAACAGCCCTGCGTCGCGGCTGAAATGTCCGAGCACCCGAGGGAACGCGCCCCACAAACGAGGATGGGGAAACGGGTCTTCCGGCAAACCGTCGGAGCCGACCATCGACAGCGGATGCGCGAGGATTCTGCGCACGTCCGCCTCGTCCATTCCGTAATACACCGCGCCGGCCGGTTGCAGTTGGCGGGCGGTATCGAGCAACGACAGGTTCCACTCGGCAGCGATGTCCATCAGGTCGCGGCCGCCCATCTCCGGGTGCGGCGTCGACCAGGTGATGGTGATGCGATGGGCGTCGGTGACTTGCTTGAGGTCCAGGGTCGAAGAGCTCGCCGCATAGGGATAGCAATCGCAGCCCACCGGGTGGGTTTGCGCGGCACGCTCAAGGGATTCCAGCAGCTGCGGGCTGCGGCCCCAGTTACCGGCGCCGGCGCATTTGAGGTGGGAAATGATCACCGGGACTTTCGCATGACGGCCGATCCGGAACGCCTCGTCCATGGCCTCCAGTACCGGTTCGAATTCGCTGCGCAAGTGGGTGGTGTAGACGGCGCCGAACGCTGTCAGCTCTTCGGTCAGTTGCATGACTTCATCCGTGGACGCCGAAAACGCGCTGGCGTAAGCCAGGCCCGTGGACAGTCCCAGCGCACCGGCCTCCAGGCTCTCGCGCAGCTGTTCGCGCATCGCGGCAATTTCGCCGGCGGTGGCGGTGCGATACAGATCGTCGAGATGGTTGCTGCGCAGTGCGGTGTGGCCCACCAGCGCGGCAACGTTCAGCGTCGTGTTCGCTGCTTCGACCGCCGCGCGGTAATCGCTGAACGTCGGATAAACAAAAGCGGCGCGGCTGCCCAGCAGGTTCATCGGGTCCGGCGGATCGCCGCGCAAACTCACCGGCGAAGCACTGATGCCGCAGTTGCCGACGATCACCGTGGTCACGCCCTGGCTGAGCTTGGGCAGCATTTGCGGCTGGCGGATCACCACGGTGTCGTCATGGGTGTGCACGTCGATGAAACCCGGCGCCAGCACGCGAGCGGCGGCGTCGATCTCCTCGGTGGCGCGGGCGTCGTGCAAGTCGCCGATGCGCTCGATGCGACCGTTCAGAATCGCCAGGTCGGCGGGGTAGCCGGGGCTGTTGCTGCCATCGATGATCAGTGCGTTGCGAATCAGCGTGTCGTACATCATCTCAGTCTCCCAACGGCAAGTGATCATCGCCGCCGCGGTCATCGTCCAGGGCGAGTTTGAACCGCCGCAGACGTTCTTGATCGTGGACTTTCATCGCGCCTGCCACGGGCGGGACCTCAGTCGTGCTGCACGCGCGCCCGCTTGAGCAGCTTCTTGCAGCGTTCGGACAAGTGCAGCACCCGCAGGTGCTTCCCAGCCTTTTCATAGCGCTCGCGCAATGTCTTGAGCGCGGCGATGGCCGAGTAATCGACGAAGCTCAGGTGGCGACAATCGATGGTCACCACGGACGGGTCGTTGGCAGGATCGAACTGGTTGAGAAAGGGTGTGGTCGAGGCGAAGAACAGCGTGCCATGCAGCAGGTACAGCTTGCTGCCGTCGGCTTCGACGTGAGTGTCGGCATACAGCTCGCGAGCCTGCTGCCAGGCGAAATTGAGCGCCGCGATGATGATGCCGCACAGCACGGCCGTCGCCAGATCGGTGAACACCGTGATCACCGTCACCGCGATGATCACCAGCACGTCATTGAGCGGCACCTTGTTCAGCACCCGCAGCGAGGCCCAGGCAAAGGTCTGCTGCGACACCACGAACATCACCCCGACCAGGGCCGCCAACGGAATGCGCTCGATCAGCGGCGACAGAAACAGAATGAACAGCAAAATTGCCACCCCGGCGACCACACCGGACAAGCGACCCCGACCACCGGAACTGAGGTTGATCACGGTCTGGCCGATCATCGCGCAGCCACCCATGCCGCCAAACAGACCGGACACCACATTGGCCGCGCCCAATGCCACGCACTCGCGATCGGGGTAGCCACGGCTCTCGGTGATTTCATCGGTGAGGTTCAGGGTCAGCAGGGTTTCCAGCAAACCGACCAGTGCCATCAGGATCGCGTAGGGCGCGATGATGCGCAGGGTTTCCAGGTTCCAGGGAAGGTCCGGCAGGGCAAACGTCGGCAGGCCGCCGGCGATGTGCGCCATGTCGCCCAGGGTACGGGTCGGCAGTCCGAGCAGGTAAACCGCCAGGCCAACGCCCAGAATCGCCACCAAGGCTGGCGGGACCGTGCGGGTCAGGCGCGGCAGCACATAGACAATCGCCATCGTCACCGCGACCAGGCCGATCATCATGTACAGCGGCGCACCGCTCAACCAGGCCTCACCGCTTTTGAAGTGCTCCAGTTGCGCCAGGGCAATGATGATCGCCAGGCCGTTGACGAAGCCGAGCATCACCGGGTGCGGCACCATCCGCACCAGTTTGCCCAGCCGCAGCAGCCCGAACGCCAGCATGACCAGGCCGCCGAGTAACACCGTGGCCAGCAAGTACTGCACGCCGTGCTGCACTACCAGCGCGACAATCACCACCGCCATCGAACCCGCGGCCCCGGAGACCATGCCCGGCCGACCACCGAACAGCGCGGTCAGGGTGCATATGATGAACGCGCCATACAGCCCCATCAGCGGATTGAGGTGGGCCACCAGCGCGAAGGCGATGCATTCGGGCAGCAAGGCGAAAGACGTGGTGAGGCCGGCCAGGGCATCGGCGCGTAGATGTTTTGGTTTCATGGGGACCGCATGCAGGGAGTCGCAAGAAAGAGTTTGCGGATGTTACGGAATCGAGGGCGGCCCGGCCAGTTTATGCGGTTTCGAAAACGCTCTCGCGAGCAGGCTCGCTCCCACAGTGAACCGCGTTCTCCATACCGGCGCGGTCTAATGTGGGAGCGAGCCTGCTCGCGATGAACGATGACGCGGTCTAATAAAGACTTCACACCATCTCGTTAAGAATCCACTCAACCACCGACGTGCGCTTCGGCACCCAGCCCAGCAACGCCCGCGCATGCTTGCCGCGAACCCGGCTGTTGGAGCCCAGGCCATAGTTGGCCATTTCATAACCCCATTCGGCTTCGGCGTCTTTCAGTGGCCAGTCTTGCGGCTTGCCCAGTTTCAACACCTCGGCCATCGCCGTGGTCATGTCGATGAACGACGCTTCGCCGCTTTCGACAAAGTAGAACGTGCCGGGGACGTTTTTGCTCAGCGCCAGCAGGTACAGGGCCACCACGTCTTCGATGTGCACGTTGGACCAGATGTTCTGGCCGGTCCCGACGTGACGCACCACGCCACTTTTACGCGCCTGTTTCAGCAAACGCGGCAACTGCACGCTGTCGCGATGGACGCCCAGGCTGTGGCCGTAGATCAGGGTGTTGCAGATGACCGCCGAATTCACGCCGTCCCTGGCCGCCGCCAGGATCAGGTTGTCGATGGCCACCCGTGCAGCCTTGTCGACGGTCGGTTCCGGCAGGTTGTCTTCGTAGTAGATGACATCGCTGGACTTGCCGCCCGACGCATCGCCGACGATGCTCGAACCGCTGGTGTGCAGGAACACCTTGTTGGAACCGCGCAGGGCGTCGAGCAGGGCTTGCACCGCACCGCGATGGTCACTGCTGGCGGCGTTGATCACGGCGTCGGCGGCGCGGGCCTGATCGGCCAATAGTGCGCTGTCGTCAAGAGTGCCGATGACCGGGGTGATGCCCAGCGCTGTCAGTTCATCCGCTTGTTCGGCGCTGCGCACCAGACCGGTGACCCGATGACCCGCGCGGATCAGGCCCGTGGCGATCGAGCCGCCGATGAAGCCGGCGGCGCCGGTGACGAATACATTCATGGAGGAACTCCCTGCGTTGATAAGTGATGCAGCGAGTATCAAGCAGCGATCCCTGACGAAAAATCCTTGCTGGCCCAAATCACTCTTGCGCAGAAGTCACGAATCAGTCGTTGAAATCGTCGGTGGCGTACAGCGCCAATTTGCTCTGGATGAAATCCAGGAAACATTGAATTCGCAGGGCCAGTTGCGAGTTGCGGTAATACACCGCGTTGATCGGCTGGCGATAACCACTGTTGAACTCGGCCAGCAAGACTTTCAAGCGTCCGGCGCGGATGTCGTCGATGGTCATGTAATGCGACAGGCTGGCGATGCCCTGCCCCTCCAGCGCCAGATGACGAATGGTTTCGCCGCTGGAGGCACTGAGCGAGGCCTGGATCGGCCAGCGGTCACCGTGCACGTAGCGCAGCGGCCATTGGTTGAGGCCTTCGTTCTGGGTGAATCCCAACAAGGTGTGGGCGGTAAGGTCGGCCACGGCGGTGGGGGTGCCGTGCTTTTCCAGGTACGCCGGACTGGCGACGATGTGCAGCGGACTGCAGCCCAGGGAGCGGGCATGCAGGGTCGAGTCGGCCAGGGTGCCGATGCGGATGGCGATGTCGGTGCTCTGTTCGAGCAGATCGATGATCAGGTCGTTGCTGTTGAGTTCCAGTTGAATGTCCGGATAGAGCCGGCGGAACTCATCGATGTAGGGCACGATCGCGTGCAGCATGAACGGCGATGCGGCGTTGATGCGCAAACGCCCGGACGGTGTTTGCTGGCGCGAGGACAGGCGCTCTTCGAGTTCGTCCATCTGATCGAGAATCAGCTTGGCCTGTTCGAAGAAGTACTTGCCCTCCTCGGTCAGGTCCATGCGCCGCGTCGTGCGGTTGATCAACGTGGTATCGAGCTTGGCCTCCAGCCGCGACAGCGTGCGGCTGACCGCCGAAGGCGTTTGCCCGACCTGCTCGGCCGCCGCAGAAATCGACCCGCACTCAATCACGCAGACGAAAATCTGCAATTCATCGGATCTGGCTTTCACGTGTGTTCCTTATCGATAGTCCTGCACAGGTCTGCTGTGTGGGCAATCCATTGTCAGTGCCCACTCCAGCTATCGATAGTAGCGGAGCCTCAAGCCTTAAGGCCAAACACCTCAATCAGATGCAGCTCGTAGCGCGCCACATCGGCTTCGATGTTCGGGCGTTTCATCACGTCAACGCAGAGGAATGTCGGCAACCCGGTCATGCCGAGGAATTCGTTGGCCTTGTGGAACGGAAAGTACACCGCGTCCACGCCTTTGCCTTCGAAGAAGTCGGTCGGGTCGTCAAAGGCTTGCTGCGGTGCGTTCCAGGTCAGGGACAGCATGTACTGTTTGCCCTGGATCAAGCCGCCGCTGCCGTACTTCTGCGATGCGTCGGAACGGGTACGACCGTCGCTGGCGTAGAGGCTGCCATGGCCTTCGGTGAACACTTCATCGATGTACTTCTTCACGGTCCACGGCGCGCCCATCCACCAGCCGGGCATCTGGTAAATGATCACGTCGGCCCAGAGGAACTTGGCGACTTCTTCCGCGATGTCGTAGCCCTCGTCGATGAACGTGGTTTTGATATCCACGCCGCCACGGTCCAGCACGCTCAACGCGGTTTCGTGGAGGGTGGTGTTGTAGCGGCCATCGGAATGGGCGAATTTTTTGCCGCCATTGAGCAACAGGACTTTTTTCATGAGGGATCTCGGAAAGGGTCAGAAATGGATGGCGGCAGCGTACCGATTCGCCTCGCGCGGAATAAGCGCCTTCATCGCAAAATTCATTTGACCCACAAGCACGAATCGATGGGTGATTGTTGACTTAGACTGGCACCCATTCTGACTTGAGGAGCATTTTCGATGAGTGAACTGCAAGGCTTCATCCTGCACGCCAAGACCCGCCCGGAAAAATCCGACGCCTTCGAAGCGTTTTTCAGCGGCTATGTAGAAGCCAGTCGTGCCGAACCCGGCTGCATCGAGTACCACATGCTGCGCGACAAACAGGACCCGACCCTGTTCATCTTCTACGAGATCTGGCAGTCCCAGGCCCACCTCGACGTGCACTCTAATCTGCCGCACATGAAACAGTTCCTCGATCAACGCGACGAATACCTGGAGCGGGATTTCGAGATCCGCGCCATCGACATGATCAGCCCGTCGTCCGCTAGCCGCTGATCAACAAGTGGCCGCCGAGCACGCCGAGGCCGATGAAGAACACGCGTTTGAACAACACGGTGCTGATCCGCTGGCGCAGCGATTGCCCCAGCCACATGCCGAGCACTGCCGGGATCAGCGCCAGCAGGGACGCGCTCAACTCGCCGCCACCGAGCGCGCCACGCCATAACAAGCCACCCGCCAGGGCCAGTGTCGACACGGTAAACGACAGGCCCAGCGCCTGTACCAGTTCATCCTTGCTCAAGCCCAGTGCTTGCAGATACGGCACCGCCGGGATCACGAACACGCCGGTGGCCGAAGTGATGACGCCTGTCAGTCCACCGCACAGCGGACCGAGCCAGGGTTCGCTGCGGGCACCTGCACGCAAGGTCGGCAGAAACAACCCGCTCAACGCATAGAGCAACAGCGCCGCCCCCAATCCCCGTACCACCCAGTGCCCGCCCGCCATGCCGATCCACAACGTGCCGGCCCCGGTGCCGACGAAAATCGCCAGCAGCATCGGCCAGAGTCGTTTGATCAAACCGCGCAAATGTCCGCCGAATGCCAATTGCCAGACGTTGGTCAGTGTCGCGGGAATGATCAACAACGCAGCAGCCTGTGACGGGGCCATAGCCAGACCGAGCAAGCCCATGGCGATGGTCGGCAGACCGAGACCGATCACACCCTTGATCGTGCCGGCCAGCAGAAAAGTCACCATGACCAGCAAGGAAAGGGCAAAACCGAGATTTTGGTAGAACGTGGCGAGTGTATTCATGGGGCCATGATGATCCCGCCGTGGTCGCTTGAAAATCTGCCATATACTGAGGCTGCCTCTCTTAAAACAAGAGGCTGAGGAACGAGGCGCGGCGACTGACGCCATCGCGAGCAGGCTCGCTCCCACAGTGGACCTGTGAACGACACCAATCCCCTGTGGGAGCGGGCCTGCCCGCGATGGTCGTTAACGATAACGCGTGTTTACTGGCTAAACGCGGCGCTCTTAAGTCCATCGCGAGCAGGCTCGCTCCTACATGAGACTTGTGAACGACACCAATCCCCTGTGGGAGCGGGCCTGCCCGCGAAGGGGCCAGCCCCGACATCACACATCCAGAGCCTTAAGATGCACTTCGACCTGACCGACCTGCGCCTGTACCTGAATATCCTCGACAGCGGCAACATCACCGCCGGTGCCGCGCGCAGTCACCTGTCCCTGGCGGCGGCGAGCGCACGAATCCGTGCCATGGAAGCATCGATCGGCATTGATTTTCTCGAGCGTGGCCGGCGTGGCGTCACTCCCACGCCGGCGGGAAAAGCGCTGGCGCAGCACGCCCGGCTCTTGCTGCAACACGCCGAACGCATGCAGCAGGACCTCGCCGAATACGCCAATGGCGTCAAAGGTCAGGTGCGGCTGTTGTGCAACACCACGGCGCTCACCGAGTACCTGCCGGAACTGCTCGCGGACTTTCTGCGCGAACATCCCAACCTGGACATCGACCTGCAGGAACTGCCCAGCGCCCGCATCACCCATGCCTTGCGTCAAGGCGCGGCCGACCTCGGTATCGTCTCCGACGCCGTGGACACCGAGAACCTGCAGACCCTGCCGTTTCGTGACGATCCCCTGGGGTTGATCGTGCCCCGTCATCACCCTCTGGCCGACACCCGGTCGATAGCCTTCAGCGAAACGCTGCACCACGATTACGTTGGATTGAACGCCAACAGCGCGTTGGCGACGTACCTCGAAGAACAAGCGCTGCATCTCGGCGCGCGCTTGCAGATCCGCATCCGCGCGGATGGTTTCGATGGCGTGATGCGCATGGTCGCTCGCGGTGCGGGACTGGCGATTGTGCCGTTGGCGGCGGTCGAACGCTGGCCGGGGGAAGCCCCTTTCAACTGCATCGCCCTGCAGGAACCCTGGGCCCGACGCACGCTCCAGCTCTGCGCCAGGGATTTCGCGACACTGCCCGGTTATGCCAGGGCCTTGCTGCATGCCTTGACTCTCCCCTGAGGGGCAGACTTTACCCTTGGGGCTTTCAACTTCAAGGACAGCGACAATGGGCAAACGAATGCTGGTGATTCTGGGTCATCCGTCGAGCAACAGTTTTTGCGGGGCCATCGCCGAGCGCTACACACAATCGGCGTTGCATGCCGGGCATGAGGTGCGCCAGCTGTTTCTCGGGAAACTGGACTTCGACCCCATCCTGCACGAAGGCTATCAACAGGTTCAGCCACTGGAACCGGACTTGCGCCAGGCGCAGGCGGACATTTTGTGGGCCGAGCATCTGACACTGGTCTATCCGATCTGGTGGGGCGGGATTCCAGCCTTGCTCAAGGGCTTTTTCGATCGCGTGTTGCTGTCCGGTTTCGCCTTCAAGTACCGCGAAGGCAAAGCCTTTCCCGACAAACTGCTGCACGGTCGCAGCGCCCATTTGCTGGTAACCATGGATACGCCACCCTGGTACTACCGCTGGATCTATCGCATGCCGGGGCTGCACGAGGTCCGCAAGACCACACTGGAGTTTTGCGGTATCAAGCCCACCAAAACCCTCACTTTCGGGCCGATTCTCGGGGCCAACGCAGCGCAACGGCAGGCCTGGCTCGAACAGGTGCATGCTATCGCCGCTCATTGAATGTCCCGGATAATGCGCAGGGCCTAAAGGCGCATTGTTCGGGACATTTAAAAAGGGACTTTCATGTACATCGGTCAAGCCGCGCGACTCTCGGGAAGCACCGTCAAAAGCATCCGCCACTATGAAGCCATCGGCTTGTTGCCCCCCGCGCAACGCCAGGGAAAGTACCGCACTTACTCGCAGCAACACGTCGAGTTGCTGATGTTCATCAAGTGCGCCCAACAGTTGGGCTTCAGGCTCAAGGAAATGCAGGCGATGTTCGAACAGCACCGGGGCGAGGCCTTTCCATGGGCACTTGCGCGAGTCGCCATCGCCGACAAAAAACGCGAGCTGACGGACAACATCGATGCCCTCCAACAACGCCACCGGGCGCTGGAGGACTTAGAGGCGAGCTTGCAGAATGCTCAGGAACAGTGCCGGCTCGACAGTCTTTGATAATCATCGGCCGGCATCAGGGTTTCGAAAGACTTACCTGGCCGGACACTGACCGCTGCGTTTCTGGATACCTCGATGTCGAGCACAGACAACTGACGCACAACCAAGCCCTATAGGGTGCGACTTCAGTTCTCCCCAACGCTCGGAGTCATCATGTCCGCACCGATTACTGTTCTTCGCGACACTCACCCGCTGCCGGTGCTCGACGCCTGCAAATGGGAAAAACTCGAAGGCGATCCGCATACCGTCAACCTCAATGCCTACACCAGCGAAGACGGCAGCAAGATCATGGGCACCTGGATCTGCACGCCGGGCAAGTGGTACGTGGAATACGTGAAGTGGGAGTACTGCCACTTCCAGGAAGGCTACTGCATCATCACCCCGGAAGGCATGGCGCCGATCCACCTGCGCGCCGGTGACATTTTCGTCATCGAGCCAAGCATGAAAGGCACGTGGGAAGTGGTGGAGACCGTGCGCAAGTATTTCGTGTTTGCCTGATACAAAAAAACCGGGAGATCACCCGACGTGATCTCCCGGTAAATGTCGATAGGTAGATGCTGCCCCTGTGGGAGCGAGCCTGCTCGCGATGTCGGACTCACATTCAACATTTTCGTCGACTGTCACACCGCTATCGCGAGCAGGCTCGCTCCCACGGGTTTTCCGAGCAATTATTGCGGTTTGCGATAGCTGTTGATGATCGCCGAGAAGTCGTTCCCGCCTTCCCCACGCAAACTCATCGCCTGATACAACTGCTGGGCCACCGCGCCGAGCACCACCGGTTGGTGTGCCTGACGCGCCGCTTCGGTGGCCAGCCCCAGATCCTTGAGCATCAGTTCGGCACCGAAACCGCCGGTATAGCCGCGTGACGCCGGCGCCGTTTCGACGATGCCCGGCCATGGGTTGTACATCTCCGAACTCCAGCAACGCCCGGTGGAGCTGTTGATGATGCCCGCCAGCACCTTGGTGTCGATGCCCAGGGCATCGCCCAGAGCCATGGCTTCGCTGACGCCGACCATGGAAATCCCCAGCAGCAGGTTGTTGCAGATTTTAGCGATTTGCCCGGTGCCGACCTCACCGCAATGGACGATGTTGCGGCCCATTTGTGCGAGTACCGGTTGCAGGGTGGCGAACAGTTCCGGGGTGGCGCCGACCATGAACGTCAGCGTCCCGGCGGCGGCGCCACCCGTACCACCGGACACCGGTGCATCGGCCATGGCCACGCCCTGTTTGGCGGCAGCGGCGGCCACGTCACGCGCGGTCTGCGGGTCGATGGTGCTGCAATCCACCGCCGGTACGCCCTTGCCGATACCGGCCAGAACGCCGTCTTCACCCAGCCAGACGCTGCGCACATGCACGGCCGCCGGCAGCATGGTGATCACCAGCTCGGCACCGTCCGCCGCTTCCCGCGCCGAGGCGCTGATGCTGCCGCCCAACTGCTCAAGTTCCGCCAGCACGGCTTTGTTCAGGTCGACCAGGCGCAGGGCATGGCCGGCCTTGATCAGGTTGCGCGCCATCGGCGCGCCCATGTTGCCCAGACCGATAAAAGCGATTTTCATGTCCGGCTCCTTAACGCAAGTTGATGGTGGTGTTCACACCGTCGTTGACGCTGTCGTCATCGAACCAGCGACTGGTGACCGTCTTGGTCTGAGTGTAGAACTGCACCACTTGCTTGCCGTACGGACCGAGGTCGCCGAGTTTGGAACCACGGGAGCCGGTGAAGCTGAAGAACGGTACCGGCACGGGGATCGGGATGTTGATACCGACCTGGCCGACGTCGATTTCGCTCTGGAATTTGCGCGCCGCCGCACCGCTCTGGGTGAACAGGCCGGTGCCGTTGCCGAACGGGTTGGCGTTGACCAGGGCGATGGCCTCGTCCAGGGTATTGACCTCCAGCACCACCAGCACCGGGCCGAAGATTTCCTGGGTGTAGATCTGCATGTCGGTGGTCACGCCGGAGAACAGCGTCGGGCCGACAAAGTTGCCCTGTTCGAAACCGGGAACCGTGATATCGCGACCGTCCAGCTCCAGTTTCGCGCCTTCCTTGATGCCGCTTTCGATCAGGTCGAGAATCCGCGCCTTGGCCTTTTTCGAGATCACCGGCCCTACGTCGGTGCCCGGCTCACTGCCCGCGTTGACCTTGAGCTTTTGCGCCAGCGCCTTGAGGTCAGGCAGCCACTGCCTGGCCGCGCCCACCAGCACCACCACCGAGGTGGCCATGCAACGTTGACCGGCCGCGCCGAAACCGGCACCGACCAGCGCATTCAGCGCTTGTTCGCGATTGGCATCCGGCAGCACCACGGCGTGGTTCTTGGCGCCCATCATCGACTGCACGCGCTTGCCGTGCTTGCCGGCCAGGTCGTAGACGTGAGTCCCGACGGCGGTCGAGCCGACGAACGAAACCGCCTTGATGTCCTTGTGGGTGCAGAGCGCATCCACCACGTCCTTGCCACCGTGCACGACGTTGAGCACGCCCGCCGGAACGCCGGCTTCGATCGCCAGTTCCACCAGCAGCATGGTCGACAGCGGGTCCTGCTCGGACGGCTTGAGCACGAAGGTGTTGCCGCAGGCGATGGCCATCGGGAACATCCACAGTGGAATCATTGCCGGGAAGTTGAACGGAGTGATGCCGGCGCAGACACCGATCGGTTGACGCAGGGTGTAGGTGTCGACACCGCCCGCCACGTTTTCAGCGAACTCGCCCATTTGCAGGGTGCCAATGGAGCAGGCGTGTTCGACCACTTCCAGGCCACGGAAAATGTCGCCCTCGGCGTCGGCGATGGTTTTGCCTTGCTCGTTGCTGAGCACGACGGCGATGCGTTTGGAATGTTCGCGAATCAACGCCTGCAGCTTGAGCATGATGCGCATCCGCGCGCCGATGGGCGTCAGCTTCCAGGTCTGGAAGGCGCGATGGGCGGCGCTGATGGCGGCATCGACTTCTTCGGTGGTGGCAAACGGCACCTTGGCCAGCACTTGCTGGGTCGCCGGGTTGATGATGTCGTGCCATTCAGTGGTCTTGGACTCGACCCACTCGCCATCGATCAACAACTTGACCTTGTGCAGCGTGGTTTCGTTAGGCGTAAGCGAAGCGTTCATGTGGGTCTCCGGATGTTTGTTTTTATCTTGGGAGCCAAGGCGAAAAAGTCGCCTTGCGATGAGGCGTGTGTCGCGAATTGGTTGTGGGACTGTTTTTGGAGTATAGATGTGCAAACTTCTAATAAGAACGCACATAAAAGCCGGTCCATCATGCAAAAAAACATCACGTCCTTAGGCTCCCTGAACTGGGATGACCTCAAGTTTTTCCTCGAAGTCGCCCGGACCCGCAAGGCCAGCACCGCGGCCAAACGCCTGGCCGTCGACTACACCACCGTGTCGCGGCGCATCAGTTCGCTGGAAGCGTCATTGGGGACTTTGCTGTTCGAGAAGTCCCGGACCAGCGGCTTCGTCCTGACCGCCGAAGGCCAGCGATTGCTTGGTTACGCCGAGTCGATCGAAAGCACGTTGCACATGGCCTGCGAGCAGGTGTCCGGCTCCGGGGTGGCGTTGTCCGGGCATGTGCGTATGGGCTGCACCGAAGGGTTCGGCAGTTTTTTCATCACGCCTCAACTTAGCCATTTCGTCGACGCCTACCCGGCCATCTCGGTGGACATCCTGCCGCTGCCGCACTTCATCAGCCTGTCCAAACGCGAGGCGGACATCGTCATCGCCCTGGAGCGCCCGGAACACGGGCCCTACGTGTGCTGCAAACTGACGGACTATCGCCTGCAGCTGTATGCGACCCAGGAATACCTGGACAAGCACCCGGCAATCCGCCGCCCGGCCGACCTCAGTGAGCATTCATTCATCAGCTATGTCGACGACCTGGCGTTCAGTTCGGAGCTGCTGTACCTGGCCAACGTGCTACCCGGCGCCAGCGCCAATCTGCGCAGCACCAGCGTCATCGCGCAATTCGTGGCAGCGCAGCAGGGCCGGTCACTGGCGATCCTGCCGTGCTTCCTCGCCGCTCAAGACCCACGGCTGCTGCCGGTGCTGCCGGAGGAAATCAACATCACCCGGCAATTCTGGATGTACTGCCGCGAAGACCTGCGCAAGCTCAAGCGGATCACCCTGTTGTGGGATTACATCCGCGAAGTGACTGAACAGAATCAGCGGCTGTTGATGGGGGAAAGTCGGGCGATGTTGTTCGCCGATTAGTCGGCACTCACCACGATAGCGACGCGGCGGTTTTCCGCGCGGCCGTCCACCGTGTCGTTGGAGGCCACGGGCTGGCTGCTGCCAAGCCCACGCAGTTGGATGTTGTCCTGCTTCATACCGGTGGTGGCCAGCACCGTGGCGACGCTTTTTGCCCGGCGCAGGGCAAGCTGTTCGTTATAGGCTTCTTTGCCGGAAGCATCGGTATGACCATCGACTCTGACGCGCTCGATGCCGACACCCAGCAACGACTTGCCAATGCGCTCGACGATCGCGGTGCTCTGCGGGTTGAGGCTGTCGATATCACTGCCAAACAGCACTTTGCCGGACAGGCCGAACGCCCAGCCTTCATCGGTCAGCTTGAACCCTTGCTGCTTGAGCACGGCAATCTGCGCCGGGGTCAGACCTTTTTGCGGTACCGACTGGCAACCCGTCAGGGTCAGGATGGCCATTACCAGGGTGATCGTGAACAGTCGCAGGGAACGCTGAATGAGTGAGGACACGGGAAATTAGCTCCTGATTTGAACATCGGCGACAGGGTGCTCCGCCCCTGCCGTGTGTTGAGCGCCTCGGGCAATGCGCTTGGCTTGATACATCGCCGTGTCGGCCGCGTTGAGTAACGCGACCGGTGTAGCGCCATGATCGGGGTATACGGCAATGCCAATGCTCAGTGAGGTCAGCACTTGATGATCGCCCGGCAACGGGATGGGGACTTCCATGCTGGCCAGGATTTTGTCGGCAATGCGCTCGGCGTCTTCGATCTTGTGCAACGGTGTCAGCAGCACGGCAAACTCATCACCGCCCAAGCGTGCCACCAGATCCTCTTCCCGCAGTTGCATCCGTACCCGATTGGCCACGGCGACCAACACGGCGTCCCCTGCGGCATGACCGAAGTTGTCGTTGATTTCCTTGAACCGATCGCTGTCGAGAAACAACACCGCCGCCCGCTCGTTGAGTTTGTTGGCATTACGCAATGCCCGTATCAACCGCCCCTCAAAAAACGCCCGGTTCGGCAACCCCGTGAGGCTGTCGTGACTGGCCTGGTGGGCCAGGGTTTCGTTTTCACTTTGCAGGTGGGTTTGCCAGGATTCCAGCTCATCGAGCAGGGCATTGAAGTCGTTGCCCAGGTTATCGAGTTCGGCAATGGAAGCGGCGGGGACACGTTGGTCGAAGGCACGCTCGCTGCGCACGGCATGAGCCACCGAGGCCAGATTGCGAAGTGGACCAATGATCCCGCGAAGCTGTCGGCGTGCCAGAGAGAGCGCGACCCAGGTGCTGATCGCCGAACACAACACAATACCCATCAGGCCGCTGAGCAAAAAGCGCATCAGGTTGCCGCCATGGCCGGTCAGCAAAATGCTGCCGATCTCCCGATCCTGATGGATGATCGGCAGGTTGATGGGTTCTTCCAGAAAGGCCTTGGCCACCTGCATTTCGAGTCTGGAAAACAACCCGGTTTCCGGCCGCTGCCAGCGCGCCAGCAATTGACCACGTGCGTCCAGCACCTGGGCATCGGCCACTTCTTCGGTGGAGGCAATCAGCGCCAGCGCCTCGGTGGCGGCGGCCTTGTCGTTGAACACGACGGCGGCTTCCACGGTGTAATTGATCGAACGTGCGATCAGGTGCAGGTTGTGGTCGGCGTAGACGCGCAAGGCCAGTATGCCAAGCAGGGTCAACGAAACACTGGCCATCGCCACGCCCACCAGCGCGACAATCAAATGACCGCGGCCGAGGACGGAACGCAAGGCCGGGCGGCTGCCCGGTTTGAATAGACTCATGGCGCCACCGGCTTGCGGCGGGACAGTTGCAGCACGCTGGGGTGAATGCGTACGCCGCTACGGGCAACAGAATCGAGGTTGACTTCAAACGACACCTGATCGTCGCTGACCCGCAGGCAAAACAGACTGCCCACGGTGCATTGAGTGTCGCTTTCGCTGATGCTCAGTACGGGGCGGCCGGTCAGCGAGGCGAACAGTCGTCCGCGCTCTTCCTGGGTCAATTTGCCGATGTAGACCGCATCGCATTCACCGGCAATCGACGGATTGTCAGCCAGCAGCCGCTGCACCGTCACGGGCCTGCCGGTCGCCAGCGTCGTGCCCTTGACCAGATCGTCGGTGTATTCGGTGGGGCCGACAATGCACAGACGAAGTTGCGCAGGCTCAACCGGCCAACGGGCATAGCTGAGAATCCCGAGCACCACTTGCGTGACTGATTTGGCACGCTGGTCGGCCATGCCCGCCGGTGCCTGCGACTGGGCGAAAACCACGCCAGACATCACAAAGAGAAGACCGGCAAGCAGCGTTTGTTTGCAGCCAGCCACACGCCCCGCCGTCCTGACAGCCACCTTCATGCAGGGATTCTCTTCGAACGTAACTAAATGATGCCGCAACGATAGCACAGCGTTTAAACGCCAGCGAGACTGTGCACGATCGTACTTCGAACCGTTTGCGCAGCCTCGTGACGCCTGGCTCAGCCTATCGTTTCGACTTCTTCCTTGAGCGCCAGCATCAACCCGCTCAAGCGTTTGACCTTGCGCCTCACGGCCTCCTCAAATACCCCTGCACGCGGCTCGATCAAGGTGAACCAGTCCTTGGCCCGGGTAATCCCGGTGTAGATCAACTCTTTGGTCAGCACCGGGTTCAGGGCATCGGGCAGAATCAACGCGGTGTGTGTGAATTCCGAGCCCTGGGATTTATGCACGGTCATGGCGTACACGGTTTCAACGTCGTTGAGTCGACTGGGCAGGACGAAACGCACGCCGCCCTGTCCGTCGTTGCGCGGGAACGCCACGCGAAGCACCTGCTTGCCAGCGTCAGGTCCATCACGCTCGGGAAGTTTCAGCGCAATACCGATGTCGCCGTTCATCAGGCCCAGGCCGTAGTCGTTGCGGGTCATCAGTACGGGCCGTCCTTCGTACCACTGCTGGTCGCTGTCGATCAGGCGGGCCTTGAGCAACGCGTCGGTCACTCGCCGGTTCAAGCCCTCGACGCCCCACGGCCCCTTGCGCACCGCGCACAACAACTGAAAAGCGTCGAAGGCTTTCAGGACATCCCGCGCCCACTCCATCCAGCACGCATCATCGAGCGGACGGTCGAGGGCCGGCCGCTGGGTGCGCAACAGGCTCAGGTAATGCCGGTAACCTTGGGGTCCTTCGCCATGGCCATCGAGCAACAGGCGCTCCAGCGCCCGGTCCTGTTCGTTCTTGAGGGACAGGGAAAACACATCGTCATGGCTTCGTGCAGCCAGCAATCTGCGGGCTTCATCCGGTTGTTGTTGATTGACCCAACGGGCGAGTTGACCGATTCCACTGCCCTCGCCGAAGCGCCGCGAGTGACGCAGCATCACCACTTGCTGGGCCAGTGGGTGAGTGCCCTGGGTGTCTTCCTGCAAGCCACTGGCCGCCAGGCTTTCGCCACTGACCGCTTCCAGCCACTGGCGTGTTTGCGGGCTGTACCAACCGGCCTCGGCATCACGACACAAATCGCCCAGCACGGCACCGGCCTCGACCGATGCCAGTTGATCCTTGTCGCCCAGCAACACCAGGCGAGCATGGGCTGGCAGCGCGTCGAGCAGGCTGGCCATCATTTCCAGGTCGATCATCGAGGCTTCGTCCACCACCAACACGTCCAATGGCAAGCGATTGCCCGCGTGGTGGCGGAAATGCCGCGTACCGGGACGGCTGCCGAGCAGACGGTGAACGGTGGTGACATCCGAAGGGATTTTCTGGCGTATGGCGTCGGTGACTTTGAGCGTTCTGACTTGCTGACTGATGGATTCGGTCAGGCGCGCCGCCGCTTTGCCGGTCGGGGCGGCGAGACGAATGCGCAGCGGTTTGCCTGCCTCTACCGCTGGCGCCTGAAGCAATGCCAGCAAGCGCACGACAGTGGTCGTCTTGCCGGTTCCCGGCCCGCCGGTGACGATGCTGAAGGCACCTCGGGTAGCGAGGGCGCAAGCCAGTTTCTGCCAGTCGATCACGTCCCCCGGCTTGGCCGGCCCGAACAATCCGCTGAGGCGCTCGGGCAAGTCGCCCGGGGTGGCTTCGTGTTCGGCCAGGCGTTGACGCAGCGCGTTGTCGATACGGCGCTCGTAAGCCCAGTAACGGCGCAGGTACAGACGCTTGCCCGACAACACCAGTGGACGGCTGTGCACCGCCTCACGCCCGTCGGCCGCCAACGCGACCAGACTGCTGGAGGCCAGCACCTTGCACCAATGGGCACCGTCCAGCGCTTCCAGCAACTGCGATGGCAACAACATCGCGCCACTGTGCAGATCACCCTCCGGTGGTAGCGACAAGGCGAAATCCGGCTCCTTCAGGGTCTCGAACAGATCCAGGCAAACATGCCCATGGCCCAACTGATGACTGGTCAATGCCGCGGCCAGCAACACCAAGGGATCATCGTGCGGAGCCAGTTCATGAAGGAAGGCCACGAAGGCTTTGTCCAGTGCACGCAACCAGCCACGCTCGACCCAGCGGGTGAGCAGCAACAGCAAGTCCTCAGCACGGCTCAACGGGGCAAGATCGGCGAGGCTCTCGGCAGCCAATGAAGTGGGCAGCAAGTCAGCGAAGGTGCGGCTCATAGCAATACTCCCTGTTCCCAGGCGGGTTCGGCCTTGGGTTCTGGCTGACCTTGAAACAGCCGGTCCATTCGTTCGATCAGCTCTTTTGGAGGGCGGGCGAAGTACACGCCCTGGCTGGATGCCCGCGTGCCGCGCAAGAACAGGTACAACGCGCCACCGACATGCCGGTCGTAGTCGTAATCGGCCAGTCGGGCCTTGAGTTGCCGATGCAGCGCCAGGAGGTACAGCACGTATTGCAGGTCGTAGCGGTTGTCGAGGATCGACTGCTCCATGGCCTGTTCGGTGTACGCCGCGTCGTCGACACCGAGCCAGTTGGATTTGTAGTCAGCGACGTAGTAGCGGCCGTCGTGCTCGAAGGTCAGGTCGATAAAGCCCTTGAACATGCCATTGAGCAACACGGGTTCGGCGGCTACCCGCGCCACGCCGTTGTGCGTGTATTGGCACACCAGCGCGTCGAGCTTGAGCACGTCGACTTTGTGACTGGCGAACCAGAATTCCATTTCGACCTGGTACTGGGTCAGTTGCTCGAAAACCACCGGGGGGTGCCCTGCACCGACCGGCAACGGTGATTTGAGCAAGTGCTGCAGCCAATCGCTCAACGTGGTGATCCAGCCTTCCCAGCCACGGCGATTGCAGCGACGGGCGATCGCATCTTCCACGGCCTGAGGGCTGGCGGCAAAACCTTCGCCGCCCGCCCATTCGAGCAATCCATGCAGAAAGGTGCCCGGGTTCGGACCGCGAGGGAATCGATGGATATCGGCGCCCCCGGCGACCATCTCATGGAGCGCTTGTGGATCGAGACGTTCGTCGTCAAAGAGTTTCTGCGCCTGCGGACTTTCCGGCGCTTCAACGCTGCCGACATTCAGGATGTCGCTGATTCGCAACGCGCTGTAGGAAGCGATCCACCAGTTTTCGCTGGCCTTGCGCTTCGGCATCAACGGGGCCAGCAACGCTGCTTCGTTCTGCGGTGGGTGGTAATGCTCGGCGGTGGCTTCGGGCATTTCGCCGTAAGCCAGCGCGGCACAATCCTGTTGCAGGTCTTCCAGCCAGCGCTTCAGCCCCGCCGACTCAGCCAATGCAGCGCCGCCGCCCAACAGATAACCCAGCGCCGAAAGGTGCAGCACCGAGCTGTTGTTATTGCCGCGCTTGAGGTCCGTCACGCCCAGCCAGCAGGCATGCTGCGCCCGGGTCAGGGCGACATACAGCAAGCGCAAATCTTCGGCCAGACGTTCATCATCGGCCAGGGCAATCAACTCGGCGGTCGGGTTCAAGGTCACTTGGGCCTTGCCCGTGGCGTCGTGGTAATGCAACGGCAGTCGGCTGCCATCCACCGGTTTCGCCGAACAAATGAACGGCAGGAACACCAAGGGATATTCCAGCCCCTTGGATTTGTGGATGGTCACGACCTTGACCAGTTGCTCATCGCTTTCCAGACGCAGGATCTGCTCTTCGCCGGCCTGGCCGGACAATGCCAGATGCTCGGACAGATGCCGGATCAGGGCCTGCTCGCCATCCAGCTCGGCCGCCGCCTGCTGCAGCAACTCGGAGAGGTGCAACAGGTTGGTCAACACTCGCTCGCCATCGCTGCGTACCATCAACGCCTGGGGCAGCTGGAAGTCATGCAGCAAGCGTCGCAACATGGGCAACACGCCCTGCTTGCGCCAGATCTCGCGATAATTGCGGAACTGCATGACCCGCGATTCCCAGGCCAGTTCGTCCTGATTCAGCCGCTCCAGTTCCGCCAGCGACAGATTCAGCGTGATGCAGGCCAATGCGGCCCGCAGAGGGCGTTCGACATCCGGCTCGGCGCAGGCCTTGAGCCAGGCCAGCACATCGTGAGCTTCCTGAGCGGCGAACACCGAGTCCTTGTCCGACAAATAAACGCTGCGTACGCCACGGGCCGAGAGTTCGGCACGCACAGCCTGCGCTTCCTTGCCATCGCGGACCAGGATCGCAATGTCCGCGGGCAACAGCCCTCTGAAGTCCTTGCCATCCTGATTGAAACCCGCACGCCCCTGTTGCCCGCCATTGAGCAGTCCGGTGATCTCGCTGGCACAGGCGGCCGCCAGTTGTTGCCGGTAAACCGCACCAGACAACGGTTGCTCGGCGGACAAGTGCCAGATGTTCAGGGCCGGCAAGACCTGACCATCGACACACAGGACTTCTTTGCGTCCCTGGGAGTCGACCGGCAGGAACGGCACCGGGTTGTCGCCGTTCGTTTCGCGGAACAGGAACGCACCACGCCCGGACTCACGGGATTCCGCACGTTCGAAGACATGGTTCACGGCACCGACCATGCCATGACTGGAACGGAAATTGGTGCCCAGGGTGTGCAGTCGGCCAGCGGTGGCCTGGCGCGCTCGAAGGTAGGTGTAGATGTCGGCACCGCGGAAGGCGTAAATCGCCTGCTTCGGGTCGCCGATCAGAAACAGGCCGTTTTCGGGGTTGTTGTCTTCGATGCGGTAGATGCTCTCGAAGATCCGGTACTGCACCGGGTCGGTGTCCTGGAACTCATCGATCAGCGCTACCGGAAACTGCTCGCGGATCAAGGCGGCCAGGCGCTCGCCGCCATCGGATTGCAACGCCGCATCAAGACGCAGCAACATGTCGTCGAAGCCCATTTCCGCACGGCGACGCTTCTCTTCTTCGAAGCGTGCGCCGACCCAATGGGCGGCGTGTTGCAGCACGGCGGCATCAGGCGTCGGCAATTGATCGAGCGCGGTTTTCAGGCCGGGCATTGCGTCCAGGCCAGGATGACTGGGCACGTCGCCCTTCTTCCAGGCTTCGGCCATACCCTCGGGCGTGAGACGCGTGAAACCGGTGCCGATGTCCAGCTGCTCAAGGGATTCATCCTCGGCCCAGGCTTTGAGTTTCTCGAACCAGGGCTCGAAGTAACGCGCCTGCATCTTGCGACCGTCGACATTTTTGCTGGCAACACCCTCGTGGCAGATGGCGAGCAACTCGTCCGCCCACTGACGCCAGGGTTTCTTGAGTTCGAGCAAGGCCGCCCGTCGTTCCTGTAGACATTCGGTGATCAGTTCGACAGGTTCTTTACCTTCAACACTGTCCCGCTCACTGGCGAACAGTCCGCGAACGCGCGGCAACAGTGCGGCCGGGCCACCCCAATTGTTACGCACCCAGTTCAGGGCATCGCCTTGCATCGGGTAGCAGAACAGTCGCCAGTAATCGCGCAAGACCTCGCCGAGCAAATCGCTGTGGTCGGTTTCCAGGGTCTGGGTAAACAGGCTGCCACTGTCGAAGGCGTGTTCGCGCAACATGCGCTGACACCAACTGTGGATGGTCGAGACGGCGGCTTCGTCCATCCACTGGGCGGCGATGTCCAGGCGGTTTGCGCAACCGGGCCACTGTTCGGGCGGGTACTCGTTACGCAGTTCTGCAATCAGCCCATCGGGTGCCGATGTTTCATCCCGGAAATACCGGGCGGCTTCTGCCAGCCGTGTGCGAATGCGTTCACGCAGCTCTTTGGTGGCGGCGTCGGTGAAGGTCACGACGAGGATTTGCGGAGGCAACAGCTCACGCCCGAAACCACTCGGTTCGCCGCCATGGCCAAGGACCAGGCGCAAATACAATGCAGAAATAGTGAAGGTCTTGCCGGTCCCGGCACTGGCTTCGATCAGTTGACTGCCGCGCAGCGGGAATGCCAGGGCCAGAGGTGTCTTGCCGGTCATGGGCGCGCCTCCTCGCTGGACAACGAGCGCCAAGGCGCCTCGAGTAGTGGCCGATACAACGCGTTGCACCAATCGACGAACGTTTCATCGGCGGTCAGTGCATCGTAATCAGCGAATTGACGGGCCAGTGCCACGCTTTCCCTTCGCTCCCCGTCAGTGTTCACGCCATCACCTTCATATGCTTTGCGAGCGGCCGCTTCGGCTTTGACCGGCTCGGCTTGACCCAACCAGGCGAACGCAGTCTTGACGGCAATCGGTAGCGGCTGACGCATGCCCGATTGCCAGGCCAGCAACAGGTCTCCCAGAATCCGTGATGCTGATTCTTGCTCCATCGGCTCAAGGATCAGGCTGTCGTCACTGGCCACCAATGCGGTCGTCATCGCCATGCCGCTGGCACAAGCGACCAGATGATTGACCCAGGCTCGCGTCAGGCGATGCCATTTGCGCGATTTGATCGAGCCGATGCTGTTGGGGATGGTTGTGACCGAGAGCAAACCACCGTCGGCGCGCTGGTGCAGCCCGCTGAGCCAGCCCTCGACAGGCAAACCATGCAGCTCCAGATTGACCGGCAGGGCACTGGTCAGCGGCGTCGGCCATAACGCCAGGAGCTGATGGTAGCGTTGCAGCAGATCGGGTAACGGCTCTATCAACTCTCGCTGAAGGCATTCGCCAAATCCTGCCATCGGCAGCAGCCCACTGTTTTGCAAGCGCCGGGCCTGCGACTCCAATGCCTGATCGACTTCGCCGGGTTGCGTCAGTGCGGCGTCGAGCAAACTGTCGCTGAGGCTATAGCGTTGCAGTGCATCGAGCACAAAGGGCTCTTCATCCGCCAAGGGCACTTCGGCAGCTTCGAAAAACACCTTCAAGCGCTGGCTGAAGAAATGCCGCACAGGGTTGCGCAGGAAATCCTGCAATTGGCCGAGACCCAGCGGTTCTTCTTGAGCGTGGGCATCCAGCACTTCGACGTCCGTGGCGTGCTCGGTCACGTGATGAAGCGCCTGCCATTCAGTGGCGTAGCTGAACAGTGCGTCGCCTTCATGGAAATAACGAGCACTGAAGGGCTGCAAGGGGTGCTCCTGGGTGATGGCCTCGAGCAGGTCCTCGTTGGCGTCGCTCAATCGCCAGCCGCTGGCCAGGTGGTCGCGGAGCTGGCCGATCAGCACCGACGCCGGACGCTCGCTGTTATCGCGGATACTACGGCCGACCCAACTGATGTAGAGCTGGTCGCGGGCCGACAACAGCGCCTCCAACAGCAAGTAACGGTCATCTTCGCGTCGCGATCGATCACCGGGGCGGTAGTCACTGCCCATGAGGTCGAAATCCAATGGAGGCTGTGCGCGCGGGTAGTCACCGTCATTCATCCCCAGCAGACAGACCAGTTTGAAGGGTATGGCTCGCATGGGCATCAATGTGCAGAAGTTAACGGCTCCGGCCAGAAAACGCTGAGACAAGCGTCCCTGATCGAGACCGGCCAGCCAGGCCTCACGGACGACGGTCAGGGGCAGTACATCCTGCAAGCCTACCGATTCACAATTCTCGAGCCAGGTTTCGCGCAACGCTTCCAGTTGGGTCAGCAAATAGTCGTCATGCTCGTTACTGGCCTGGAAGAACAATGACATCAACGCCTGTAATCGCACGCTCCATTGCCGGGGCGATGCCGGTTGCGTGAGTTCGTGGTGGGCGATCTCCAGCGTATCCAGCAACGCCACCAACGGACCGATGAGTGCCGCATCCAGCCCGCCGATCTCGTCGTAGGGTTCGATACCTTCGCACGCACTGCCACTGCCCACGGCATAACCCAGCAACATCCGGCGCAGGCCAAAACGCCAACTGTTTTGCTCCAGCGCCTGCGGCAGTCCCAATCCCGCCCGCTGCTCGGCATTCATGCCCCAACGAATACCCGCGCCTTCAATCCAGCGGTGAAGGGTGGGCAGGTCACGCTCCTCGACGCCGAAGCGAGCGCGCAATGCCGGGACATCCAACAGGTCGAGAATTTCGCTGACAGGGAAACGGCTGTCCGGCAGCTTGAGTAGATGTTCGACGGCGATCAGCAACGGGTCGCGGCCACGCTGGCCTTGATCAGCGAGCGTGAAGGGAATGAACCGCGGATCCTGGCGATCAAGCTGGCCGAACACTGCTCGTATATGCGGGGCATAACTGTCGATATCCGGGACCATCACAATCACGTCTCGGGGACGCAATTGCGGATCGGCGCTGAAGCGGGCGAGCAGTTGATCGTGAAGGATTTCGACTTCGCGCTGGGCACTGTGAGCGATATGAAAGCGGATCGACGGGTCTGTCTCCAGATCCACTGCCGGCCAACGTTCGCGGGTTTCGTTCAGGGGGCGCAACTCAAGGATGTCGTCCTGCAACTGATTGAGCATGTTCAGGGGCTGGCTGTCACTGAACAGGTCGATGCGGCCGTCGCGGAATGCCGAGCGATAGCTGTTGGGATCGTCGTAGCTATCGAGCAGGTTGATATAGTCCCGCCCCTGCTTGCCCCATGCGGCCAGCAACGGATGGGCATGCTGATGAAGGGTTTGCGGGTCGAGCACAACCGGCATACCGCTCTTGCGAGCCTGGCGTTTGTATTGATGCCGCAACAAGTCCTTATCGGCGACGATGTCCGCCCAATGGTGGCGACAGGGGTTATGCACGCACAGCAGCACCTGGCTGAAACGAGCCAGTCCGGCCAAGGCTTCCAGGGCTTGTGCGGGTAGCGACGAAATGCCGAAAACGATGACCCGGGAAGGCAGCCCGACAGGCGCAACATCGAGACTGTTGATCCGCTCGATGAACCGCTGGTGTACACCCGCGCGGCTTTGCGCCATGCCCTCTTCGCCGACATCCAGCAACAGAGCGCGCCACAATTCCGCTTGCCAGCAATTGGCCGGGGTCAGCGGTTTGGCTTCACCTCTGCCGTTGCGTAATTGATGCCGGCCTTCAGCCCAGTCTTCGAGCCAGTCGGCACGGTACACCTGGTACTGGTCGAACAAATCCGCCAGCCGCTCTGCCAGTTGATAGCGTTTGCGCAGATCGGTGTCATGGGTCAGGAAGCGCTGCAGAGGCTCGAAATGCGCTTGATTGATCAGTTGCGGAAGCAGACGCATCAGACGCCAGGTCAAGGGAGCCTTATCGAGCAGGGAAGTGACCGGGATTTCGTCACGGCCAAGGACCATGCGATACAGCTGCCACATGAAGCTGCCCGGTAACTGTACGTCGATGGCAGCGGCGATACCGCAGCCGCCCATGTCATCTTCTTCAGAGTCTTCAGCCAGTGCCAACTTGAGCCACTGGGCAATGCCATTGCTCTGCACCAGAGCAATCTCATTTTCCAAGGGAGCCAGCGGGTAGCGCCGCATCCAGCTCACCACCAGGCTGCGTAACTCGTCGAGGCGGTTGCCGTGAACCACCATAAAACCAGCACTGAGGGACGTTGCATCCGGCATAAAGGCTTCCTTGGAAAGCTCAAAATCGAGGGACGACTTTAGCATTGAAGGCGACTTGCTTCATTGTGGGAGCGAGCTCGCTCGCGAAGAACTTCAGGGCTGCGGGGGGCGTCAGACAGTAACGTCATCGCTGCCGCTGCCATTTCCGGCGCGGTACTTTCCTGCGGACAAAAACAAAACCCCTACCTGCATACGCAGATAGGGGTTTTGGAATTTAATCTTGACGATGACCTACTCTCACATGGGGAAACCCCACACTACCATCGGCGATGCATCGTTTCACTGCTGAGTTCGGGATGGGATCAGGTGGTTCCAATGCTCTATGGTCGTCAAGAAATTCGGGTACCGAACCGTCTTTCGACGCTTCAGCAAATTGGGTATGCGATAGTTTGTGTGTTGTGCGAACTTTCGGTTCATTGCGTCTTCACACACCGCAATCTGGCTTTGCTCTTTATTTAGGAGCATGCAAATTGCTTGGGTGTTATATGGTCAAGCCTCACGGGCAATTAGTATTGGTTAGCTCAACGCCTCACAGCGCTTACACACCCAACCTATCAACGTCGTAGTCTTCGACGGCCCTTCAGGGAACTCAAGGTTCCAGTGAGATCTCATCTTGAGGCTAGTTTCCCGCTTAGATGCTTTCAGCGGTTATCTATTCCGAACATAGCTACCCGGCAATGCCACTGGCGTGACAACCGGAACACCAGAGGTTCGTCCACTCCGGTCCTCTCGTACTAGGAGCAGCCCCTCTCAAATCTCAAACGTCCACGGCAGATAGGGACCGAACTGTCTCACGACGTTCTAAACCCAGCTCGCGTACCACTTTAAATGGCGAACAGCCATACCCTTGGGACCGGCTTCAGCCCCAGGATGTGATGAGCCGACATCGAGGTGCCAAACACCGCCGTCGATATGAACTCTTGGGCGGTATCAGCCTGTTATCCCCGGAGTACCTTTTATCCGTTGAGCGATGGCCCTTCCATACAGAACCACCGGATCACTAAGACCTACTTTCGTACCTGCTCGACGTGTCTGTCTCGCAGTCAAGCGCGCTTTTGCCTTTATACTCTACGACCGATTTCCGACCGGTCTGAGCGCACCTTCGTACTCCTCCGTTACTCTTTAGGAGGAGACCGCCCCAGTCAAACTACCCACCATACACTGTCCTCGATCCGGATAACGGACCTGAGTTAGAACCTCAAAGTTGCCAGGGTGGTATTTCAAGGATGGCTCCACGCGAACTGGCGTCCACGCTTCAAAGCCTCCCACCTATCCTACACAAGCAAATTCAAAGTCCAGTGCAAAGCTATAGTAAAGGTTCACGGGGTCTTTCCGTCTAGCCGCGGATACACTGCATCTTCACAGCGATTTCAATTTCACTGAGTCTCGGGTGGAGACAGCGCCGCCATCGTTACGCCATTCGTGCAGGTCGGAACTTACCCGACAAGGAATTTCGCTACCTTAGGACCGTTATAGTTACGGCCGCCGTTTACCGGGGCTTCGATCAAGAGCTTCGCGTTAGCTAACCCCATCAATTAACCTTCCGGCACCGGGCAGGCGTCACACCCTATACGTCCACTTTCGTGTTTGCAGAGTGCTGTGTTTTTAATAAACAGTCGCAGCGGCCTGGTATCTTCGACCGGCGTGGGCTTACGTAGCAAGTACTTCACCCTCACCGGCGCACCTTCTCCCGAAGTTACGGTGCCATTTTGCCTAGTTCCTTCACCCGAGTTCTCTCAAGCGCCTTGGTATTCTCTACCCAACCACCTGTGTCGGTTTGGGGTACGGTTCCTGGTTACCTGAAGCTTAGAAGCTTTTCTTGGAAGCATGGCATCAACCACTTCGTGTTCTAAAAGAACACTCGTCATCAGCTCTCGGCCTTGGAATCCCGGATTTACCTAAGATTCCAGCCTACCACCTTAAACTTGGACAACCAACGCCAAGCTGGCCTAGCCTTCTCCGTCCCTCCATCGCAATAACCAGAAGTACAGGAATATTAACCTGTTTTCCATCGACTACGCTTTTCAGCCTCGCCTTAGGGACCGACTAACCCTGCGTCGATTAAC
The DNA here is from genome assembly GCF_016887925.1 of Pseudomonas sp. MIL9. Taxonomy (NCBI): domain Bacteria; kingdom Pseudomonadati; phylum Pseudomonadota; class Gammaproteobacteria; order Pseudomonadales; family Pseudomonadaceae; genus Pseudomonas; species Pseudomonas sp. MIL9. The sequence continues at coordinate 205,752 of NZ_JAFEHE010000004.1, forward strand.
GTTGCGCAGGAAACCTTGGTCTTTCGGCGTGGGTGTTTTTCACACCCATTGTCGTTACTCATGTCAGCATTCGCACTTCTGATACCTCCAGCAAGCTTCTCAACTCACCTTCACAGGCTTACAGAACGCTCCTCTACCGCATCACCTAAGTGATACCCGTAGCTTCGGTGTATGGTTTGAGCCCCGTTACATCTTCCGCGCAGGCCGACTCGACTAGTGAGCTATTACGCTTTCTTTAAAGGGTGGCTGCTTCTAAGCCAACCTCCTAGCTGTCTAAGCCTTCCCACATCGTTTCCCACTTAACCATAACTTTGGGACCTTAGCTGACGGTCTGGGTTGTTTCCCTTTTCACGACGGACGTTAGCACCCGCCGTGTGTCTCCCATGCTCGGCACTTGTAGGTATTCGGAGTTTGCATCGGTTTGGTAAGTCGGGATGACCCCCTAGCCGAAACAGTGCTCTACCCCCTACAGTGATACATGAGGCGCTACCTAAATAGCTTTCGAGGAGAACCAGCTATCTCCGAGCTTGATTAGCCTTTCACTCCGATCCACAGGTCATCCGCTAACTTTTCAACGGTAGTCGGTTCGGTCCTCCAGTCAGTGTTACCTAACCTTCAACCTGCCCATGGATAGATCGCCCGGTTTCGGGTCTATTCCCAGCGACTAGACGCCCTATTAAGACTCGCTTTCGCTACGCCTCCCCTATTCGGTTAAGCTCGCCACTGAAAATAAGTCGCTGACCCATTATACAAAAGGTACGCAGTCACAGAACAAAGTCTGCTCCCACTGCTTGTACGCATACGGTTTCAGGATCTATTTCACTCCCCTCTCCGGGGTTCTTTTCGCCTTTCCCTCACGGTACTAGTTCACTATCGGTCAGTCAGTAGTATTTAGCCTTGGAGGATGGTCCCCCCATATTCAGACAAAGTTTCTCGTGCTCCGTCCTACTCGATTTCATGACCAAGAGATTTTCGCGTACAGGGCTATCACCCACTATGGCCGCACTTTCCAGAGCGTTCCGCTAATCTCAAAGCCACTTAAGGGCTAGTCCCCGTTCGCTCGCCACTACTAAGGGAATCTCGGTTGATTTCTTTTCCTCAGGGTACTTAGATGTTTCAGTTCCCCTGGTTCGCCTCTTAAGCCTATGTATTCAGCTTAAGATAACCATCTTATGATGGCTGGGTTCCCCCATTCAGACATCTCCGGATCAAAGTCTGTTTGCCGACTCCCCGAAGCTTTTCGCAGGCTACCACGTCTTTCATCGCCTCTGACTGCCAAGGCATCCACCGTATGCGCTTCTTCACTTGACCATATAACCCCAAGCAATCTGGTTATACTGTGAAGACGACATTCGCCGAAAATTCGCNACTCACAAATTTTACCTTAGCCTGATCCGTTACCAGTGAAAGTAACGTTCAGTCTATCTTTCTATCACATACCCAAATTTTTAAAGAACGATCTAATCAAAAGACTAGAAATCAATATTCACATCGGAATATTCATTTCTAAACTCTCAAACGTTTCGAAGCAGTTAATGGTGGAGCCAAACGGGATCGAACCGTTGACCTCCTGCGTGCAAGGCAGGCGCTCTCCCAGCTGAGCTATGGCCCCATACAAAATTGGTGGGTCTGGGCAGATTCGAACTGCCGACCTCACCCTTATCAGGGGTGCGCTCTAACCAACTGAGCTACAGACCCAATTTCGNGCTGCTTCTATCGTCTTCTTCAATGAATCAAGCAATTCGTGTG